>NZ_JBGOOU010000002.1:0-216034 GCF_041439815.1 Vibrio sp. 1F279
AATAAATGATAATTTTCAGGTGCTCAACTGCGCATCTTCAAGTTAACTGGGTATATAGAGATCATCGCAGTAGTTTTTTACAGATAAGATAGAAGAAGGGTTATATTGACCATCAAACCCTTTTTCTTGTTTTGTTAGTGCAATCCAAAGTGATTTGGCTAACGAAAATACATCTGCCGGCATACCATCAGCTAACGATGCTTCTCGTCTCATTTCAGGTGCCATTGTAAACTTAGCACCCACATCACGTTTTTCTGGAGTGATATTCTCTTTGCCCGGATATTTAACTAGACCAAAGTCTGCAAAACAAAGTCGATCATTATAAAAGAGAACATTTGCAGGCTTAATATCTCTGTGAGCAATACCTTTTGAATGCAAGTTTTCTAAGGTTTTACCTAATAATACAAATTGCTTTGCTAATTCCATTGATGATTTTTCTTCTGCATATTGCGCAAAAGGAATTGCTTTTGGCATTACAAACCATGGAACACCCTCTTTAAGATCCTCTGGTAAGTTTGATTCGACCAATGGGATCATACCTTCGATAGAATGAGTAGATAAAACGTGAGTTTCAGCTTTAAAACGTTCATAAGTTATTGCATCCGCGTTTTTTAAAAGCTTAATTGCATGATTTTCAAGCCCTTCTCTCGACACTTCCCAAACTTCACCGTTTCCACCATGCCCAAGGGTATCAACCAACTTCCATGGACCAATCATCATATCTTTCTGACGCTTATGATTATTTCTGCGCCTTCTTCTTTTTCCAGCCATTTACTACCTACTTAAATTTTTCGATAAGAGCCTAACATTTTAATATCGTGCAATCACGAATCCATCCGCTTAACATATCAAAAAGGTCGCTCATAACCAACTGAATGCTATGCATTTAATATAAAAGTGGGTTTAAACATTAAGTGTGAAAACGTGCAAGCACACATTGCCGCCTATATAACGCTCGTTTTCATTCTTAACCACTCACCAATCTATATATTAATCAATAACTTAAAATAAAACTCTCGTTAAATTCGTGCTCAATCAGAGTTAAAAACCACTCTTTTTTAAGTCATTAATTATTCAACAAGCAATAAACTGTCTGTATGTACAGATTTTGTGAGGGGGATATATGGCGAGTCAATTCATGCAGGCAATTTGCGAACATATGACGATGCGGGGCTATAGTCGCAGGACAATCAAAGCCTACTGTTATTGGATTAAGTACTACATTCATTTTCATAAAATGAAACACCCTGAACAGATGCATGCCGCTGAAGTTGTCTCCTTTCTTTCTCATTTAGCTAATCATCAAAAAGTCGCCATCAATACTCAGAAGGTAGCGCTCAATGCTCTAGCCTATTTATACAATCAATTTATTAAGCAACCTCTAGGAGACTTAGGGTTTAGCTATGCGACTCGGTCTCGAAAAATTCCTAGCGTACTCAATCATTCGGAAGCTATCTCGGTGATCAATGAAATAGATCCTAAATATCAACTGTTTTTTCGCTTGTTGTATGGTTCAGGTTTGAGAGTATCGGAATGCCTGAGGCTTCGAGTACAAGATATAGACCTAAAACAAGGGTCTCTCACTGTTCACGATGGGAAAGGAAATAAAGACCGAGTGACAATTTTAAGTTTTTCACTCACTGAAGCTATACAAGACAAAATTGCACAAGTTGCAGTTCTGCTTGCTAAAGATAACTTGAATGGGTTTGGGCCATCTTTACCTCACCGATTAGGCAAAAAATACCCGAGTGCCTATCGACAACTTGCTTGGATGTACCTATTCCCATCAAAATCCGTCACTCAACACCCAGAGTCGGGGATAGTATGCCGACACCACCTACATGATTCGGCACTCCGAAAAACGCTGAAGAAGGCGACTAACTCTAACAAATTGCGCCACAAGCGAATTAGTTGTCATACTTTCAGGCACAGTTTTGCTACGCAACTTCTAAAGTCAGGCTCCGATATCAGAACGGTTCAAGAGCTACTGGGGCACAGTGATGTTAAGACAACTCAGATATACACTCACGTTATTGGGCAACACTTTAGCGGCACGACTAGCCCGCTAGACCACCTATAACGAAACTCCCTCATCGATAGTTGAACCTGGCTTGATGGCTTCTGTCTGACAAGGTTGTCTGATATGGTGGCGGCAGAACTTCAGCAATTGTTTAGATAGTATTGAATATGAAAACACTAACCATACTTGATGGCGGCATGGGCCGAGAACTCAAAGAAATTGGCGCGCCATTTTCTCAACCGCTTTGGAGTGCTCAAGCGCTGATTGAAGCACCCGAATTTGTTAGCCAAGCGCATCAAAACTTTGTCAATGCAGGTGCTGAAATCTTGATCACCAACAGCTACGCCTGTGTGCCTTTTCATTTGGGTGAAGAGCTGTTCGAGCAACGAGGCTTTGAACTAGCCGCACTATCTGGCGAGCTGGCTAAAGCAGTTGCTGACAATGCTCCCCACACAGTGAAAGTAGCAGGCGCGATTCCACCACCATTTGGCAGCTACCGACCAGACTTATTTAAGGTCGAAGAAGCCGCGCCAATCATTCAAACCCTTTACGATGCTCAAGCCCCGAACATCGATCTTTGGATAGCAGAAACCATCTGTAGCCTGCAAGAATTCGATTCCATCCATTCGGTTCTTAAGCAGTCAGATAAGCCGTGTTACTACGCATTCAGTTTGGAAGATACCAAGGGCGATTCTGCCAATATTCGTTCTGGCGAGAGCGTCACAGACGCGATCAAACTTGCCTGCCAATCAAACGCGACAGGCATTATGTTTAATTGCTCAGTGCCTGAAGTGATGGATCAAGCCATTATCGATGCCAAGAAAGTAATCGATGAACTAGGCCGTAATTTAGAAATTGGTGTCTACGCCAACAATTTTGCGCCTATCAGCAACGAACATGAAGCGAATGATATGTTTCAGGAGATGCGTGAACTGGATGGCCAAGGTTACTTAACTTACGCTAAACGTTGGCACGCACTGGGCGCGAATATCGTCGGTGGCTGTTGTGGCATCGGGCCAAAGCACATTAAAGCCCTAGCCGATTGGAAACACTCAATACAGAGCTGATCCTGAGCTTCAACTAGAATAAAATAAATAGAGAACAGGTTGAGAAATCTGTTCTCTATTTGTATGTGGCGTCTCTGAGTACACTGAGACAAAACAACGATTTGGAGCAATTGATGAGCGACACGCAACGCAAAATTAAATGGGGTATCGCAGGGCTAGGCAATATCGCTAATCGATTCGCAACCGCAGTCACAGAGCACTCTCTGCATGGTGAATTGTATGCCGTTGCCGCAAGAGATCACTCACGCGCAGCCACGTTCGCCAACAAGTTTGGTTGCGACAAGGCTTATGACTCTTATGAAGAGATGGCGAATGACCCAAGTGTTGAAGCGGTTTACATCGCTACGGTTCACCCATACCACCAGCCACTCGCCGAACTGTTTCTAAAGAATAAAAAGCATGTATTGGTTGAGAAGCCGGCTTTTACCAATCTTGCTGATTGGTTTGAGATGAAAGCCCTCGCGAAACAAAATGGCGTGATGCTGTTAGAAGCGATGAAAACTGTGGTGTTTCCCGCGTATCGTGAGCTCCAATCATTCTTGGTCGATAACCACATTCAAATAGATTCAATCGAAGCTAGCTTTGGTAACCATCACGACTATGATCCCGATTTGTTTATCTTCAATCCGGATTTGTCAGGCGGAGCAACACTCGATGTTGGGGTCTATGGGCTTTGGTTCTTCTACGACCTGTGTCGAACGCTGGGTGTGAAACCTTCAAAACCTCAGGTAAAGATGTCGTGTCTTTATGAGGGGGCAAATGTTGATACCGATGCGTGCTTTACTTTCTCTGGTGATATGAACGGTAAGATATCGGCATCAACCGTGCAAAATCTTCCCCGGTCAGCACATTTGAGTGGGCCCGAAACCAAAATCACCATTCACGAAAAATGGTGGAATCCGGCCTTTATTGAAATTAAACATCAAGGCAACAAGTCGACCATCAACAAACGAGTGACGGGCAATGGGTTCGAATTTGAAATCGACCATTTTTCAGATTTGCTGCTTCAAGGCAAAACTGAGTCGGATATCCTAAGCTCAGAGATAACCTCTCGAGTTCTCGACACGATGGAAAAAGCACTGATTGACTCTGGCTATCCACACTTAACTCAACCTCGTCGTTAGGAAAAGCAAATTGGGCAACCTTAAGCGCAAGCTTGAACTGTATGAAAAGATATTTCAGGCTTTTGGGCCTGGAGTATCACATTGTCAGGTTAACCAACTGGCCACACTGCTGCACGTGAGTGAACGTCACGTTCAGACCTTACTCAAAGCAATGACAGCGCAAGGCTGGATTGAGTGGCAAGCTAGCTCTGGCCGAAGCAAGAAAGCACAACTCACGTGTCTGGTTGAGCCCATTGAGGCGTGTTACCAATACGCACAAACCCAAGCCGACGCAGGTAACATAGAACAAGTTTTTAACACCTTGAGCTTCAATGGCCGCAATGCTGGCGCTGAGTTACAAGCCTTTCTAAGCAATACCAATCCGTCGGCGCAGAATATCGCGTACATCCCCTTTCACCGAGAACTCGAAGCGCTTCACCCTCAACGAGTACTTAGACGCACCGAACGTTTCTTAGTGATGCAAATTTGCCAACGCCTAACCTCAGTTAAGCACGGTAAACTCAGCGGCGATCTAGCTTATCATTGGCAGCCTAATGAAGATGCGACACAGTGGCACTTTCAAATACGCAATGGCGTTCTCTTTCATAACGGTCGAACACTCGAACCTCAAGACATAGCGCGTAACCTTAACTCACTCTGCCAAAGCAAAATATGGCGTCGCTGTTATCAGCATATTGATGAGGTCTCTGCCTCGGCAGGTAATGTGGTTGTCGTGAAATTGAATAAACCTGATTGGCATTTACCGCGCTTACTTTCCAGAGTTGAAGCCTCCGTATTTGATCCCTCATCACCGACTGATAGGTTGATTGGTTCTGGCGCGTTCTCATTAGACATCTTCTCAAGCAAGATGTTGAGATTAAGCCGTAATAGCACGTATTCACATAGCACTCCGATTCTCAATCGAATCGAGTTGTGGGTCTATCCAGAATGGGCACAGGGTAAAGCCTGCGCTCAAAATCAGGTGTGCGTGAAACTGCCCGAAAAGACGACCACCGTGCGTGGCGATTACCATTCTTCTCAACCGGATTCTTGCTCGACGTTTTTCAAGATTCAAAACCCAGCATTAACTAAGTCACTTCGTGAATTTACTGTTGAAGACACCTCTGAATGCCAAACCCTTTTCGAGCAGTTGTCTGCGTCTGGCGACCACAAAACCAGCGTGGAATATGGAAACTACCTAACTACCAAAGACGTGGTGCTATGCAGCATTATTGATGAGAACGACACCTTTTTCTCATGGTTAAGCTTCTTCACTCGCTTCCCCTTTGAGGACTTAGCGCTGTCTACTGAGATGCTAGAGACAATCGAACAAGGCTTAGCCTCGATAAGAAGCCAGCCAAACTTTGAGTTAGCGATGAATGCACTGTTAGCACTCAAGCATTGGTTGAATGACTCTGGAGTTGTGATTGAGCTAAAGCAAAAGGCGTTCAACTTAGA
This sequence comes from Vibrio sp. 1F279, assembly GCF_041439815.1. NCBI lineage: Bacteria > Pseudomonadati > Pseudomonadota > Gammaproteobacteria > Vibrionales > Vibrionaceae > Vibrio > Vibrio sp. 1F279. The sequence continues at coordinate 5,649 of NZ_JBGOOU010000002.1, forward strand.
GGTTTCTGAAAAGATACACGGCGCGCAAGTGAATGGTTTCGGTTGGTGCGATCTCGACCAATTATGGATCAACCATTTGTAATTTATGGCTAGACAAGTTTGCTAGCCTTACCGACTTTTACATAATGGAGCGAGTCTAGTGTCGCGTACCGTTACTTTATCTCTGAGCCACTTCCAATACGCTCTGCAGATACAGATTGTTTACTGCGGTAATATGATCTTTTCTGGAGAAAACCAGAATATGAGTTATGGATTTTTTTGAGATACTCAACTAATCAATCAACACCAACGAATCTAGAATGCCTTTGCCGCTGTGGATCCCACCTTCATTTTCGCTGGCGGGTTTGCTGCGGATCAAGTATCCCGCATAACCATCAAGTTGAGTGACTGGCTTACCTTGGTAATAGGCGGTGAACAAACCCACTTCGCTGACTAAGTCTGTCACTAGCGTTTGTTGAGTGTCACGCACCGCAATGGTTGGTACGTCACGTTCGTGTGGGTACAAGCGCTGCATCAATGCCCATGCGTCGTACTCTTCTGGCTTAAGTTGGCGCAGTTGTTCGCTGATGTCGTCACCAAAGACACAATGGCCACCGCCCTCACCTTGGTTTTTTAACACCCACTCTTGTCTAATCGCCACGTTATTGAACCACTCGATAGTATCGGTATTAATTGGCTTCATATCAGCCAGTACACTCTTAACTAGATCTGCTTCTTCTAGCGTTAAACCCCAACGTGCGTATTCAGATGCTGGCATCATGGTCAGCCGCATTTGCATGGTTTTACTGGTCGCTAATTGCTGGCTGATGGTCGCGTTCATTGCAACATGGTGTTGCTCCATAAACACGCGCGTTTGGCTTAGTGTATGACAACAAACCGATTCGTTGAGTTCTGGTGCCCAGTAGTCTGAATATTGATAGCCAGCTCTTAAATACACCACATCGACAGCGCCGACATCTTTCAATAACAAGCGTTGGTTATCACCCGATGAAAGCTGACAGCTCAATTGTTCAAAGGTACGACGAACCGTACGTACACCCTGCTTTTGCAGTTCAATTTCGAGTAGGTGTTGATCGTAAACATTGTCTTCATTCTTTTGCACTACCATCAAGAATGTTGGCTTATCTGAATCATTAAAGTCAGCTCGCACTTTTCTTGCTGAAGTCGCAATACCATAAGCCAGTTGCTTTAAGCCTTGGTTTTCAGCAGGTGTCGCAGATTTATCTTCAAGCCAGCTCTGATAAGTCTCAGGCCATTGATTTTGCATGTAATCATGGAACTCTGTGGCCTTTTGCCCAAACGGAGCCATACCTGCAGCAATGCCATTAAACTCGATCACTTTCGCGCCATGTTGGCGATCGTCCATGAAGTCAGTACGCATTAATAACAACGGTTGGCGAGCAGGATTCAAGCGTTCATCCGCACTGCCATGCGCTTGTTGATGCAACTCCATCAAACGGCCAAAAAACGGATCAGCTTTGGCCATATCACTCAGTGATGACTGCAAGAAATCATGATCTTCGGAAACATTGCTGATTAACTTGGTGATAAGCGGTGTTACCTTCAACAAGTGTTCATACACCTCACGCTCCATAGTCATAGGAGCAATGCTGAAAGGGCAATGCCTAGCGGTATTATCTGACTGGCGAAACGCAACACCGTGCATGATCGCCCACTCACACGCGTCTTCAATAATTTGTTGTGGCAACCGTGGAATTGTCATCTCTCATCTTCCAAATAAAAATAGCACCCAGAATAAGACGAAGCTTAATTCCAAAAGACGAAATAAAACTGGATTATTTATCAAACAACTACGTTTGTCTTATTTTTCAATATCTTGAATAAATTATATATCTCAACTATCGAGTCTGCTCGATGATCAGGTCGCGCAACCATTTGTGGCTAGGTTCTGAATCGAAGTATTTATGCCACAACAGGAACAAGCCTCCCGGCACCAAATCAACCGGGACAGGCTTCATCACCAACTCTCCGCTATCAATGTAATCGCGTACCGAGTTGTATGGGTAACACATAAGTAAATCACTCTGCTTACACAGCTTAATGGCACTGGTGATGTCTGAAACATTAGCGGCTTTGTTGATTTCAAGCTGCTTTGAGTTAAGCACTTCCATCAATAACCAGTCACCCGCTCCACCCGTCACCAACTGTATGTGTCGATACTTCAAGAAAGTGTCGAGGTTCCACTCTTCCAGCAAGGCCGGGTGGTCATTTCGCATCAAACACACCGAGTAATCCAAGCACAGTTCCACGTAATCCAACTCGTCAGGGATACACTGGACATGGGTAGAAGCGCGCTCATCTAGCTCAAAGATACCGATACCAAAATCCACCTCACGTTTCAGTAAGCGCTTGAAGCTGTCGCTGCTCCACGTTGAACTGTTGATGGTGATATGAGGCGCATCTGCAAGTGCTGTCGGCATAAAATGCGGGTAAATCGCCGTGTACGCCGTTTCGACAAGGTCTATAGTAAAGGTACGCTCACTGTCTTTGGGGTCGAAGACTTCGGGAACAGTCAGCTTTTCGATCTGCAGTAGAATTTGGTGGATCTTAGGCGCTAACGCGAGTGCTTTGGGTGTTGGGAATAGACCCTTTGATTCACGCTCAAACAGCGGATCATCAAACAAAGCTCTGAGCTTAGTGAGCTGTTTACTTACCGCAGACTGGCTCAAAAAGAGTCGATCAGCCGCTTTGCTCACACTTCGTTCTTCAATCAGAACGTGCAAGCAAAGCAGCAAATTCATATCGCATTTAAGTAAGCTTTTAACATCTACCATGATATTCCCTAAATTCAGGTTAATGATGATTAATTGTCACTTTAAATCATATCATTGTCTTGGTAAATTTAGCGCATGTGAGTTAAAACACTCAAAGAATAATAGAATTAAGGAATACTCATGGATTTTCTAGCACTACCAAAGATTGATTTACACTGCCACCTAGACGGAAGTGTTCGCCCAGATACGATTATTGACCTAGCAAAACAGTACAATATCGAACTACCTGAAGATCGCGACGCGGTTGTTCAATCTCTAACTGTGCCAGAAGATTGCAAAAACCTAGATGAGTACCTGGCTTGTTTCAGCCTGCCACTACAAATAATGCAGACTGAAGAAGCAATTGAACGTATCTCTTTTGAGCTTTACGAAGACGCTGCACTAGAGAACGTTAAATACCTAGAAGTTCGCTTCGCACCAATCCTGCACGTAAACAAAGGCCTGTCTCTTGATACGATCATTGCAAGTGCAGTAAAAGGCATGAAGCGTGCTGAAGAGAAATACGACATCAGAGGCAACTACATCATGTCTGTGCTTCGTATGTTCCCTAAAGATTCGATCAAAGACGTAATCGACGCAGGCCAACCCTACCTAGGTAAAGGTGTTGTGGCGTTTGATATCGCAGGCGGCGAAAAGCCAGGCTTCTGTGCTGAATTCCCTGAATACACACAATACGCTCTTGAAAAAGGCTACCGCATTACCGTGCACGCTGGCGAGCAATGGCATGGTCAAAACGTTTACGATGCAGTGACAATGCTTGACGCTGAACGCATCGGCCACGGTGTTCACATCCAAGGTAACGAAGACGCATACAACATCGTTAAAGAGAAGCAAGTTGCGCTTGAAACTTGCCCAACAAGTAACGTTCAAACTAAATGTATTCACAAATTCAGCGACCACCCAATTGCTGAATTCAAGAAAGACGGCATCGTTGTTACGATCAACACAGACAACCGTACTGTGTCGAACACAACCATGACCAACGAAGTGAAGCGTGTGTGTGAAACATTCGGCCTAACAAAAGAAGACTACGTAGAAATCTACAAATACTCAGTCGACAGCGCTTTTGCTTCAGACGAAGTGAAACAGCACCTAATGGGTTTCGTTGAGCAAATCTAATTTGGCAAAGCGCGCCTTTTGCTGAATAGCAGGGCTCACTTAGCATTAGTGCTTAAAGCACAAAACAGGAAGAGAAAGGCTGACGCTTTTCTCTTTTTTTATGTCTAAAAGTCGCTAATCTTGCAGTATTCGTCATTTAGACCGAGACTCTCGTAAAGTGGATAAGCATGAGTAATAAAAACAATAAAACTGAACTAGAAAAAATGCTATCTGGACAAGTGTATGATGGTGCAGATCAAGAAATTGATACCATGCGTGCCAATGCCAGAAAGTCGCTAATGGCTTTCAACCACCACCAAGACCCAAACCAGCAACACACATTGCAAGAGCAGCTATTTGGTAAGGTTGGTAATAGCAGCTTAATCCAGCCCCCTTTTCATTGTGAGTTTGGCAAAACCATAGAGATTGGCGACGACACCTTCATTAATATGAACGCAGTAATGCTAGATGGTGCGAACATCAAGATCGGTAACAATGTTTTAATTGGACCAAGTGCCCAATTCTATACGCCATCACACTCCCTTGATTATCGTAGCCGCCGTAAATGGGAAACCTTCTGTTTACCAATAACAATCGAAGATGATGTGTGGGTTGGCGGTAATTCAGTGATCAACCAAGGCGTGACTATTGGGGCTCGTTCAGTGATTGCAGCGAACTCTGTGGTCAACAGCGATGTACCACCAGATTGCCTATACGGCGGCACACCTGCAAAATTGATTAGATATTTGAATACTGAACAATAAAGCTAAGTAGAAGAATAGAGCTCACCAGTAGAATAAAGCTACTTAGAACAACGAATAGAAAAAGAGGCGATGTACATATCACCTCTTTTTTGATTAGTTAGACGTGTCTCTTCTATCGAATGGATTTCGTTCCATGGCCTTTTCATACTCACTTTTCGGGCTACTCAAGTACGTGGTTTTGACGAACTTTTCCCAATCAGAAAACAGCGATTCTATTGGTTGCTCTGTAAGTTGTGATGGATCACCATTGCTTTTAATGAGATCAACAAACGCCTCCTCCCCCCATGAACGTTCAATAAACTCACCGACCGTATAGCCAAGCTCATAAACAGCTGAGCTACTGTTCGGCTTATGGTATAAATCCTGAACTAGCCCATCGAAACGGCGACTGATGGCAGTCCTGTTATTGACGTGAAACCAATAATCTTCAGATTTGTAGATAGCGATAGCTTCCCACAACCAACGCGGATTATTCGCAAAGTTCGGATTCACTTGCAAAGTCAGTAAATGTACGAACTCATGCAGTGCGGTTTTATGGATCTCACCACCAAAATAGAGCAGCCTAATTTCATTGCTTTTAGGGTCAATATACCCCGTAGAGAAAGCATATCGATACCCTATGCTCCGCTCCTGCTCATCCAAATAGGCTTTTTGGTTTCGCCATACTCTCACCGTTATGACCGGTATTGAATCAAGGCCGAAGCTTTTCATCAAAGGAGCCTGTTTGAGCAATAGCTCGTTGTGAATACTTGGAATTATCGAAGGTGAGGTTCCATCGTAAAGGACATACTTAAACTGCCCTTTATCTGATTCATAGCAATTGTGACAGGGTTCTTCACCTTGCATCTGCAGCATTGCTGCCACAATAAGAACCAATCCAGATAAAGCGAGAACCAAAAAAGTGATCATTGATCTTACTGAGTATTTTTTCATCTTGTTAAACCCTTAAAAAGAAGAGTTAAATCGTTAACCCGAAATCATCAAATCCGTTAACGATTCAAATCAATACCCAGTGCAAGCAATTCTCTTTCACACTGAGACACATCACTAAACTGGATACCGGTAATACCTACAGCCTTAGCCCCTTCAACGTTATAGGGCATATCATCAATGAAGACGGTTTCTGAAGCTTCAAGCCCATTATTAGACAGCAGCGCTTGGTAAATCTCAGGCTGCGGTTTAAGCATGCCCAATTCAGCGGATACCGCCGCGCCATCAAACAGCGGCCAAAATTGGTAGGTTGATTTTAGGTATTCAACAATCTCGACTACGTTGTCGGTAAGCGCGTACACACCATAACCAGATCGCTTTACACGCTCGATGAGTTCAACTGAACCGTACAGTAAGATCTGCGTTTGCTTTACGTAGTAGAACAGGCGATCGCACTCTAATGAAGATAAATCTAACTCTTGTTGGTAGCGAAGTTTGGCTTCATTTTCGGTTAAGAACCCTTTGTTCAAATCCAACCAAATCGTACTTTGGAAAATTGAACGCGCTTGGGTTTCCAGATCATCAAGTTCCCCGAAAGTCAGGCGAGTAATTTCTAGCGGTGACCAACGTACAATCACATTGCCGACGTCAAATACCACATTTTTTATTTGATGAGTACTCATACCTTGCTCCTGAATTATTCGCGTGAAATAACAACAACACCGACATTAAATGCCGCACCTTAAAGTTCATAACCTTGTTTTACAAAATAAGGACTGAAATCACAATATGTCATCGAGCAGGTACGAAAAAGGCCATCATAAAAATGGCCTTTACACAGAATTTTTTGCAGTCTCAACCCTACAGATCAAACGTTCAGTTAGTCGATGGGATGGGCTCACCGCTCTAGATTTAAGCAGCATTCACTGATGATGTGACCTTTTGCTTTTGTTCAAAAAACTCTTCATGTAATGCACAAATGGCCTCTTGATACTTATCGTCGCTCACAACAAATTGTACATTCACGTTTCTCATCGACGAATGTAACGCAATAGGCGTAACACTATTGCTCATCAAAGCCAATACGCCATTCGCTAGCGTTTTATTGGTGTCAATTTGAGAGCCGATCGCCGAAATGATAGCGACCATACGTCCCGAAATAGATGCTTTCGGATATCGCTTCTCTGCCTTATAAAACACCTTATTTAAACTTTCTGAACTACCGCCTAGATAATACGTAATAGAGTTAGCATTCATCTCTTTTCCGATAAGATTAACTCTCGCATCCGCGATAATTTCCATTAGTTCATAACTGACGTTATCAGCCTTACCGACCATCCCCTGATCAAATACATGCAACGCATATACTTTCTGTTTTCCGGCAATAATCTCTATCTGATTGGTGTCTGGGCGGTAATCTGAAGAAATCAGTGTACCTTCATGCTCTGGCTCAAAAGTGTTCTTTATTTGTAGTTCGATTCCACTCTCGCGCAACCCTGCTGCGGCATTAGAATGAATAGCTTCCATACCAAGGTTTGCTAACTGATCGGCAACATCATAATTAGTCGCTCCAATTGGTTTAACTGAGCTAACCCCAACCACTTTTGGATCGGCCGAACTAAAGTGATACTCCTTATGAATAATAGCCAGTGATGCCTTAGTCATAGTCGCGACACGGCTAAACGTCATCTCACTGTAACCACGGTCATAAGTATGCATCAAACCTTCTTTGCAATAGGCATAACCCGTCACTATAGGTAGCTCTTCAGCCACATTTATATCTGAAAAAGCGTCTCTGATGGTATCGTCCAAACTCTGAGGAGTCTTGTTATCCCAACCCGAAAGGTCAACAAAGGTTGAATTAATACCAATATTTTTCAATTTAAGAGCCGTATTATACGCACTATGTGACTCGCCAATTGAAGAAAGAAACTCGCGGATCTGAGGCAAGTAATGCCTCAATGAAAACTGACCGTATTGACACGTTTCAAGGATATTTGTAATACAGTTCTTCGCTTCTGAAATACGCGAACGGATGAACTTATCAGCACGTGCACGATTCATCGGATCTGCAAAAATATGCTCATTGATCAACAACATACGGCTTTCAATGTAAGATAACGCTTCTTCCCAAGAATCATCACGCATTGCGATCAATTGATAAACACCTGGCTTGCCTGTTTTTTTGCACTCCAAAAGTGCATCTGTCATCCCGCTATAAGCAGACACAACAAAAATTCGATTGTACGGATTTTTCGGGCGGAGAATAATATTGTCGAGCACAGCATCAAATGCTGTCATGGATGTACCGCCGATTTTTTCTACGGTAAATGTCATAAAAGACCTTAGTTATAGAGAAGCAATAAAGACTAGATAAATGGAAATTGGGGTGAGATTTCACCCCAGAAAAAGTCGGTTAATCAACCAGAGGATAAACGCCGTTTTCATCGTGAACTTCAGCGCCAGTAATTGGCGGATTGAATACACACGCCATAACCATTTCTTTGTTTTTATACGCACGTAAATAGTGTTCATCGTGCTTATCAAGGATATAAAGCGTCCCAGGTTTGATGGGATAAGTCTCACCACCAACCACTTCAATTTCGCCTTCACCACTCATGCAATATACTGATTCTAAATGGTTTTGATAATGAATATGTGTTTCCGTCGCTTCATAAATTGTCGTGATATGAAATGAAAAACCCATGTTGTCATCTTTCAACAACATGCGAGTACTTTCCCAATTATCCGAAACAATACGTCTTTCGCTATTGCGACATTCATCAAGTGTTCTAACAATCATTTTGCTGTCCCTATTACGATACTTTTTTGAAATACTTAGTTGCTACAATTTCTACTGAATCTTCGAAGATGGTTAAACCTTGCATCAGTTCCGATTCAGATATCGTCAGTGGGCAAAAGAACTTAACTATTTCATCGTTAGGGCCAGCTGTTTCAATGACCATACCGTTTTCAAAACACGTTTTGGCAATTTCGTCAGCCGTGTTTCCATCTTTACATTCAATGCCAATCATCATTCCACGTCCCTTGCGTTGAACGAATAGCTCTGGGAAACGCTTGATATTGCGTTGAATGACATCATCGACCATGCTTGAGCTACGTTGAATATGATTTTCAAAATCATCATTTGACCAATACATTTCTAACGCTTTCGTAGCGGTAACGAACGCATGGTTATTACCACGGAAGGTGCCGTTGTGTTCTCCCGGCTGCCATTTGTCTAATTCAGGCTTTAATAAAACGACGGCCATCGGTAAGCCATAACCACTTATCGACTTAGACAGCGTGACTATATCTGGCTTGATACCTGATGGTTCAAAGCTAAAGAACGTACCCGTTCGACCACAACCCGCTTGGATATCATCGACAATGACTAAGATATCGTGAGCTTTACAAATTTTACTCAAACGCTGTAGCCACTCATTTGAAGCGACATTCAATCCACCTTCACCTTGAACCGTTTCCAATAAGACGGCTGCTGGCTTATCCATACCGGCAGAATTATCAGCTAACATCGTTTCGAACAATTTTAATCCATCAATGCCAGCGTAACCCTCAAATGGCAAACGCGTAACGTTGTTTAGGTTTGAACCCGCGCCTTGTCTATGATGTTGGTTACCCGTAGCAGCCAGTGCACCTGCAGTACAACCATGAAAACCATTGGTAAACGCTACAATGCTGCTTCGGCCTTTCACTTTTTTAGCCAATTTAATCGCGGCTTCAACGGCATTGGTTCCTGTTGGGCCTGTAAATTGAACTTTATAATTGAGATCTCTTGGTTCTAGAATTAAGCGAGTAAGCGCTTCTAAGAATTCAGCTTTGGCTTCTGAATGCATATCTAAACCGTGCGTAATCCCATCCATTTCAATGTAATCAAGCAAGGCTTGCTTAAGTATTGGATTGTTGTGACCGTAATTGAGAGATCCTGCTCCAGCAAGAAAATCGATGTAACGATCACCTTGTTTCGTTTCAAGCCAGCAACCTTTTGATTTACTAAAAGTAACTGGAAAACTATTCGAGTATGAACGTACGTTAGATTCCTGCTTTTTAAAAATATCCATGATAATGCCGTTATTTAATTCCTATAAGTGTTTGATTATTTAAGGAGGATTCGATAGAGGTATTCGGTATCGTGCTGCCCGTTAAAGTGAAGATTTTCATCTAAGAAAGTAGTCACTTTCCCGGTGTTACCGTTTTTTTCGTCCAGCTTTTTGAACAATGCCCAAGACGCTTGGTTTGATTCAGTGATAGTCGTTTCTATCGCTTCAATGCTCTTTAGGCCCTCTCGTTTAAGTAAGGTGTTCAGCATCTTGTAGGCTAAAGCATTGCCTCTAAACTTAGGCGCCACCGCCACTTGCCAAATAAAGAGAACATTGGGCTCACTGGGTTTTTGGTAACTAGAAATAAAGCCAGCAAGGTCACCTTCATGCTCCACTAAAATACAAGTTTTACTAAAGTGAGTAGACTGCAAGAAATTGCAATATGAAGAGTTAGTATCTAATGGGGGGCACTCTGAAATTAATTGATAAATGTTGTTGCCATCCGAAACTTCTGGCTCACGAAAATTCCATTTTTCAATCATCTTTTCTACAACCTCTGGATACAATATCCAAGGCGCTGACGTAATCATACCGAGACATTTCCTTTGAACTCTAATTAAATTCCTTTTAATTATGAGCATTTCCCATACACAAAGATCAACACATTAGCGCTAAAAATCAAATTTTAGCGACACAGATCACACTTGCGTAAGTATTATATGTATTAAATAATACTTTGAGTTCTAATGTATTTATTGGGTCGGTATAAATTTGAGAGTCTTGAAGGGAATAGACGAAAGGAAATCGTTAGTGCAATTCATAAAATACAGCGTTCAAGTGCCTGAGTAGGAAGGATAGGAATCAGCAAAAATATCGACGACTCCAATACTGAATAAGGTAAACAGTGACGCTCTAAAAAGAGATGACTTAGGCTCTAATATTGAAACGCAGATACCTAAAACAAAAAAACCTAGCGTGGGATAGCTAGGCTTTTCAAGTAAACATAAATTGGCAATCAATCAAAAGAAACAAATTCGAATCACTGAGTTAATCGCGAATTACTTCAGGGGATCATTATCAGGCAGAGCCTTGTGTATCCATAATGCTAAACGCTTCTTAATATTCGCGCCATCAAGCTTACTTTCAGGTAAAGGCGTGATCTGATTAACTCCAACAAGAAACAAGTACACAGCCTTAACTTTTATAGGTTGAGATGAGTGTGGCAAATCAAAGCCTTGTAACTTTGCCATTTTAGAACCGACTTCCAGAGCTTTCTTGAGCAATTTATCTTCATTAATGATCTTCGCGGTTTTCGACATATCATCTCCATCATCTTAATCGAATGAACACTGAGTATATCAAACCGAAAGACTCACAAGATTACTTCGCTCTCAGTTTGAGGAGTCGCTTTGATAAATTGCAGGTTACGGACTCCAAATACGGAAAGCCCAAAGTTATTAGCTTTGAGCTTTTCTTCTAACTGCTGTGGTTGATTACACCGAGTGATACGACAACCGAGTTTTACAGCGTGATATGCAGAATTGGAAAATCAATCAGGCATCACAACAATACCCATGGTTTCAAGCAACTGCTCTTGTTGCCAAACAACAATCTTAATCCCTGTCGTATCCACTTTGCGAGGGTCTAACCCTTCTAATTCCGCATGACACAAGTTAGCCCCTTGCATACTGAATTGCCCCCATACATCTTCGGAGAACACGCCTCGGCTGAGATCAGACTCTTTCAGTGACGCACCGCCAAGGTAAGTCCCTATCCAGCGGTTTTCAAACAACTCACACTTTTCCAAGCAGGCCTGCTCCAAGTTGGCGTATGACAGGTTACAGCCCGTAATATACGCAGAGCAAAAGTACATCCTATTACTTACTTGATTGGCAAAGTTAGCACGAGTAAAATTCGCTCCTTTTAAGTCGCATTCACGCAGCTCAATCCCATAGCAATTCGCATTACTAAAGTTCGCCATCGCCAACTGGCAATTCTGGAAACTTGCGTCTCGTAAATCGGCAATATCAAAGTGGCATCCCTCAATATCGCCTTGTTCAATAAACTTACAGTTAATAAACGTTGCATCACGTAAGTTCGAACGTCTGAAATCACAACGGATAAACGTACAGGCCGTAAATGTAAGCTCTGATAGATCTTGCTGAGCAAAACTGTGCTGATGATAAGTACTGTTATTGGTGTCCATTTAGCCCCCTAAAGAAATCAAGCTAAGACTACCATTGTGATCTTAAGAAAACATCAAATTAAAAACCAACAAAAACAGCAACTTAAAACACCCTAGTTTGGCCATTTTAAGGCACCAAACGAGCCATTTAAGGTTGTTGTTTTCGTTTTATGGCATGCGCTTATCTTGAAAAAAGTTTTGTCGTTTAGAAGTGGGGAGATTAGACACAACGAGAAGATCATCATATGTCAGCACAAACTTGATACAATAGCCTATATAGATACCTTCGCTTGATACTTAGTCTTTCGAAAACCTTAGCTTATATCGATAGGCTACAACTAAAAGATGATTTTTATTAGTAAAGTCAGAAAAATTGGGAGGCCAAGATCAAAAAATGGCCGCTTGATGCGACCATTTTATAACTCTTTAAACTTTTTCTTAGCTAGACAATTTAAAACTACGTTAACTCTTGACGACGTTTGCAATGCCTTCAAGCTGTAGAACTGGAGCTGCGTCGATGTCTTCGGCGTTCATCATTGCAGACACACGTTGCATCGAAGAAAGTAGTAGGCTTTGCTCCCATGCTTCTAAATTTTGGAATTTTTTAACGAAGTTATCTTGTAGCGGTGGTGGCGCATTGTTAAGTAGCTCTTGACCTTTTTCAGTCAGATTTGCGTGTACTTTTCGGCGATCTGACGAGCTGCGAACACGTTGTACATAGCCGTTCAATTCCAAGCGATCGATGATCGTCGTTGTCGTCGCTTGACTCACATTAGTTTGATTAGACAATTCTTTGATCGTCACATTACCCATCTCTTGGATTGCGCGCATTAAAATCAATTGAGGGCCCGTCAAACCATACTCTTTACTCAGCTTTTTCGAGTGTAAATCGATAGCGCGAATAATTTGGCGAATAGCGACCAAGATTTCGTCATGTTTATCCAAGATGCAGACCTTTGTACTAATATACTGTGAGTGACTTTACAGTGCCGTGGCGATGAGATTTCCAAACTGAACAGCTTAGGATCGCTCGAATTACACTGTAAATTGATAATTTACTTCATTGATTTTTCCGCATTGTACTGATGTTAATACTATTCTCAATCTTTTCTATACCACTAAACTTGCGTGGTACGGCACTTTTGCCTAATGAAGGGGGAATCAAAGCTTCAATGAAGACAAAAATAATGAGTCAGAGAATACAAACTCAAAGAATAATATATTTTAATAATCATAGAGGTAGAGAGATTTAACCCTCTCCACCCAATAAAAAACCAGCCTTAATAGCTAAGCTGAAAAACGAAATTTTACGCAGCGGTATTCATCTGAAAGTTACCAGTAAGCGCATTATAAAATTCACTGTTATCCAAAATACCGACCAGTTTATTGTCTTCCACCAGCAAAATCGGGTGATTACTTAGCTGTTTCAGTTTAATCGCATCGCGCATGCCAATCTCTGGACTTGCCACTACAACACTCGACGCGCTGATTGCCGTTAAATCGTCGGATTCGTTCCACTCAACAAGCGCTAAAGTCGATTCACCTTTTACAGACAAAGTACCTTCACTCTGCTCAATCCATAAGTCTTTAGAGTCACAGATCTTCCAACTTTCATCTTCTTGTTTCAAAGAATCCAGTGGCTGCATCAACGAACGACCTTTGAGTACGTTCAACGGGTTAGTATGTGCGACAAAATCTTTCACGTATTCTGTTTTTGGCGTGAGTACGATCTCTTCAGGCTTACCGTGTTGAATCAATTTACCTGATTCCATGATCGCAATGTTATTACCAATCTTCAGTGCTTCATCCAAATCATGGCTCACGAACAGAATCGTTTTGTTAAGCTTGTTTTGTAATAGGATTAGCTCATCTTGCAACTGCGCACGAATCAACGGATCAAGCGCTGAAAACGGTTCATCCATAAGAAGAATGTCAGTATCCATCGCAAATGCACGTGCCAAACCAACACGTTGCTGCATACCGCCCGATAGTTCATGCGGATACTTGGTTTCCCACTCTGCCAAACCCACCATTTCAAGCTGTTCACGCGCTTTAGCACGACGAACATCTTTTGCGACACCTTGCATTTCAAGGCCAAACGCCACGTTATCTAACACGTTTAACCAAGGCATTAGGGCAAATTTTTGGAACACCATTGAAACGCGGTGAGTGCGAAGGTGACGTAAGGTCGCTTCGTCACACTGTTCACCTAAATCAACCAGCTTATCGCCATCTTTGATTGCCAATGAACCACGGCTGATCTCATTCAAACCGTTTACTGCACGAAGCAAAGAAGATTTACCTGAACCCGATAAACCCATCAGCACACAAATCTCGCCTTCTTCAACCGTCAGCGACACATTGTCTACGCCAACGACTTGGCCAGTCTCATCAATGATCTCTTGGCGAGTTTTACCTTGGTCGAGCAGTTCAAGCGCTTGCTTCGGCTTATCACCAAACACAACATCGAGGTTTTTAATGGTAATCGCATCCATAGTCTTTGGGTCCTTAGAGATAGACATGATTAAGCTTCCTTCTGGTTTGGTGTTTTGCACAAGCGATCAAGAATGATAGCGACTAATACAATCGCTAGCCCGGCTTCAAAACCTTGTGAGATGTTCACTGTGTTCAATGCGCGAACAACAGGTTTACCAAGCCCGTCAGCACCGACAAGAGCGGCGATAACCACCATCGAAAGCGACAACATAATACATTGAGTTACACCTGCCATAATGCTTGGTAAGGCTGCCGGTAATTCCACTTTCATCAGCAATTTCATGCGGCTTGCACCAAACGCTTTACCCGCTTCAATCAACTCTTCAGGCACTTTGGTGACGCCTAAGTAGGTCAAACGAATTGGCGCGGCAATAGCGAAGATGATGGTCGATATTAAGCCAGGAACGATGCCCAAGCCGAATAAAACCAAAGTCGGAATCAGATACACAAACGTTGGAACCGTCTGCATTAGATCAAGAATGGGTCTAAGCACCGTATATAACCAAGGGCGATGCGCGGCCATAATGCCAACTGGAACGCCAATTAATACGGAAATCGTTGTCGCTGCAAATACGAGGACAAAGGTTTCCAGCATTTCTTGCCAGTAGCCAAGGTTTAAAATAGTCAGCAAAGCTGCAACCACGAAAATCACAAGCGAGGGTTTACGGTGTAAATACCATGCAATCGCCGCGGTCATCACGATTGGTAAAGCCGGTGGCATCCACTTAAATACATCGACTAAAAACATAATGACGGTTTCTAGAAAAATCGAAATAGCGTCAAAGAATCCTGCTGCATTGATTGTTAGCCAATCAACACCCGCTTCCATCCATTGACCAACAGGGATTTTGTTTTCCGTAATAAAATTCACAATATTGCCTTTTATTATGGGTGGGCTACTTCAAACCAATAGACAATTGGCAAGCCCACCTTTTTTATTTATAGAGCTTTGATAAATAGATCGATAGGTAGGTAAAACTAAGCTTTAACTTGTTTTAGGTATTCAGTAACCGCTTGAGTCGCTGATTCACCTTTATGCGTTTTTACGTTGTCTAACCAAGCTTCAACTTGTTGAGGGTTATTGTTCAACCATTGTTGAGCCGCTTTCTCAGGCTTCACTTTTTGGTTAAGAATCTCTTCCATCAACTGGTTTTCCATCTCTAGAGTGAACTCTAGGTTTTGCAGAAGTTGACCGACGTTTGCACATTCAGACAGGTAGTTTGAACGAACATTGGTGTAAACATTTGCGCCACCGTAGTTAGGGCCGAAGAAGTCGTCACCACCTGATAGGTATTCCATCTCAACATTGCTGTTCATTGGGTGCGGTGCCCAACCAAGGTAAACGATCCACTGACTACGACGAGCAGCACGAGATACTTGCGATACCATGCCCGCTTCACTTGATTCCACTAGGCTGAAATCTTTCAAGCCAAACGCGTCAGAATCAATCATTGATTGGATTAAGCGGTTGCCATCGTTACCCGGTTCAATACCGTAGATGCGGTCTTTAAATTTGTCGGCATGTTTTGCTAGGTCGGCGAAGCTTTTCACGCCAGAGTCGTACACGTATTTTGGTACGGCTAGTGTGTATTTTGCACCTTCAAGGTTGGCACGCACGGTCTCAACCGTTCCCGCTTCGCGGTACTTAGCGATGTCGCCTTCCATAGTTGGCATCCAGTTACCTAGGAATACGTCAATATCACCGTTCGCCATTGAAGAGTAAGTAACCGGTACTGAAAGTAGGTCGGTTTTGGTTTTGTAGCCTAGGCCTTTGAGTAACTCAGAAGTGATAGCCGTTGTTGCGGTAATGTCTGTCCAACCAACATCAGCGAAGCGTACGTTTTCACATTGTTGTGGTTCAACAGAAGCGTTAGCACCAAATGCAAATGAGCTGATGGCTAGTGCTGTTAACGTTTTTGTCGTCACGTTCTGAATATTTAGAGTCGTCATAATGGTTCCTTTTTATCTTTCCTTTTGCTGCTCGATATCAACACCGATAGAGAGCAGTTCTTCTGACTTTTGACTAATTAGTTTTGTTATTTTTTGCTTGTTACTTGTTGTTTTTATTCTTTGCTGCTTTTGCTGTTTTTTAGCCAATAACAGACGCTTACGCTTCTCGTACTGGCTTATTGATTCTTTGTGTTTCTTCCCATTCCGGTGCTATCCAGACCGGAACGTTTTGCTCTTTTAGAACGGGCTTGCCCAGAATCAGATCCGAGGCACGCTCAGCTACCATGATGGTCGGTGCGTTAAGGTTGCCGTTTGGAATAACAGGGAAAACAGACGAGTCGACAACGCGCAAATTATCAATGCCGCGAACACGACACTCTTCATCAAGTACCGCCATTGGGTCATCATCAGCGCCCATTTTGCAGCCACAAGAAGGGTGATAAGCACTTTCAACGTTCTGCTTAACCCATTCGTCGATCGCTTCATCAGAAGTTACGCTCAGACCTGGCTGAATCTCTTCGCCACGGTAAACATCCATCGCAGGTTGCGACAAAATTTCACGGGTTAAGCGAATGCAATCACGCCAATCTTGGCGGTCTTGCTCAGTCGAGATGTAATTGAAAATGATCTCTGGCTTGGCATGCGGATCAGCAGAAGTGATCGCTACCGTACCACGACTTTCTGGCTTATTAGGCCCAACATGAACTTGGAAACCGTGACCATCAAAGGCCGCTTGTCCGTCGTAACGCATCGCTGCTGGCAGGAAGTGGTATTGAATGTTTGGCCACTTCAATCCTTTGCGAGAGCGAATAAACGCACACGATTCAAAGTGGTTAGTAGCACCCAAACCTTTGCGAGTCAGAATCCATTCCGCGCCAATCATGCCTTTGCTGACTAAGCCCAACTTGCTGTTGAGCGTGATAGGTTCGTTACAGTGATATTGGAAGTACACTTCTAAGTGATCTTGTAGGTTTTCACCGACGCCACTGAGTTCGTGTTTAAGCTCAACACCCGCCTTTTCAAGCACCGCTTTCGGGCCGATACCAGAAAGTTGCAGCAGTTGAACCGAGCCAATAGATCCCGCAGAAGAGATCACTTCTTTGTTCGCCACGGCAACTTGGGTATTGCCTGACTTTTCAAACTCGACACCAACCGCTTTCAAGCCTGATTGACCTTCTGAGTCTTGTGCTTCAAGTAAGAAACGACGCGCCACGATGCCTTTTTTCAAGGTAAGGTTTGAACGCTTCAATGCACGACGTAGATAAGCGTTAGAGGTTGAGGCTCTAACACCCTTGTCTACCGTCATGTGCATGGTGCCGAAGCCTTCTTGCTGGTAGCCGTTATAATCTTGAGTTTCTGGGTAACCGGCATCTTTACCTGCATCGATGAATGCTTGGTAAAGTGGGTTAAGCGCCATATCGTTGCCGTTACAAGTGCCGACAGGGCCATTGTCGCCACGATATTCGTCACCACCTTTATTCCATGATTCAGCACGGCGGAAATAAGGCAAGCAAGCTTGGTAATTCCAACCGGCTGCGCCCTCTTCTTCCCATTGGTCAAAGTCACAAGCGTGGCCACGAACGTAAACCATGCCGTTGATCGATGAGCTGCCACCTAACACCTTGCCACGTGGACAATGCAGTTCACGTCCATCAAGGCCCGGTTCTTGTTGGGTCTCAAATTGCCAAGCGTACTTTTCAGTATTCATCGGGTAAGAAAGCGCAGTCGGCATTTGGATAAAAATACTCTTATCCGTACCACCCGCTTCCAATAATAAAACGCTATGTTCACCGCTTTCCGTTAGCCTATCCGCTAACACACAGCCGGCCGAACCCGCGCCGACGATAATATAATCGTAGCGTTGTTCCATGTTTTGATTTCCCTGAGATGAGTCAGTAGGGCTCGCTCTGTTAAGCTAACCCATAAAATTGAGTGTTACGCGTTAGGCATAAGGGCTGGCGTAGTCGCCAAGTTCAATAAGAATGCTCTTAGTCTGCGTATAGTGGAGTAGAGTCTCTGGCCCGTTTTCACGGCCAACCCCTGAAAGTTTGTAGCCACCAACAGGCATTTCTGCAGGTGAGTCACCCCATGTATTAACCCAACAAATACCCGCCTGCATTTGATGAATAACACGGTGAGCGCGAGAAAGGTTTTGCGTGAACACGCCAGCCGCAAGACCATATTTGGTTTCATTAGCGCGACGAATCACATCGTCTTCGTCCGTAAACTTCAACACTGACATTACAGGGCCGAAGATCTCTTGCTGAACGTGAGGCATGTCGTCATGGCAATCTGTGAATACCGTAGGAATAACAAAGTTGCCGTTTGCTAAGCCGTTGTCCGTCACTTGATAACCGCCAGTCAGCAGAGTTGCACCCGACTGTTTAGCTAGCTCAATTGCTTCAAGGACTTTTGAAAGGTGTTCTTTAGAAATCAACGCGCCGATCTGAGTCTCCATGTCCATTGGGTTACCAATGATCAGCTTCTCAGTACGTGTTTTAAGTTGGTCGATGAATGCGTCGTAGATGTTTTCGTGTACATAGACGCGAGTACCGTTAGTACACACCTCGCCTTGGGTGTAAAAGTTAGCGACCATTGAAGCCGACACCGCATCGTCCAATTTCGCATCATCAAAGATGATCATTGGTGATTTACCGCCGAGCTCCATCGTTACAGACTTGAGTGTTTTAGCACTGTCTGACATTACCGCTTTGCCTGTACCAGTTTCGCCTGTGAACGACACTTTAGCGATGTCTGGGTGCGCCGTGAGCATTTGGCCGACACGGTAATCGCCCTGAACTACGTTAAACACGCCATCAGGAAGGCCAGCTTCTGTGAAGATTTCAGCAAGCTTAAGTGCCGTTAGCGGCGTTTCTTCTGAAGGCTTGAAAATCATCGCGTTACCCGCAGCGAGTGCTGGAGCCGATTTCCACATTGCGATTTGGATAGGGTAGTTCCACGCGCCAATGCCCGCACAGATACCTAGCGGTTCACGGCGTGTGTAGAAAAATTGAGATTCACTAAGAGGTTGTTGATCGCCTTGCAGCGTAGGTGCTAGCCCTGCGAAATACTCAATAACGTCAGCGCCAGAAGCCACATCGACTTCGATCGCTTCTTGTAACGGCTTGCCCGTATCGACAACCTCAAGGTTCGCAAGGTCATTATTTCGAGCTCTAAGTATCTCTACCGCCTTTAAAAGAATACGACTGCGTTCTACGGCTGTCATTGCTGACCATACCGCAAATCCGCGCTTCGCCGATTCAATCGCATTTTCAACGTCAGCTGAAGAAGCTTGGCCAAGCGTTGCGATAGGTTCGCCGTTTGCAGGGTTAATGCTGACGAAAGTTTCGCCTGAGGTAGCGTCAACCGCTTTACCATCGATGTATAACGAGTTCATTTCCATTTGATCTTCTGACTTAATTATTGTTGTTAGACTCTATCGGTCTATGTATTTGTGAATGCATATCGTTGTTGAGAGCGAGCCTTTTGAGCTCACTCACTAGAATTTTTGATGAATCATTAATCACGCTGACACGAGTAAAACGTAAGCTGCTTGTCTAAGTAGTCATTGATGATTGCACGAGCTTTATCAGCGTTAATGCCTTCAGGATTGAGCGTCCCTCTCAGCCAGATGCCATCAATTAATGATGCGATGCCGTGTGCGACCAATTCTGCTTGATCAGGTTGAAAAATTGATTTTAATTCAATAAGTAAGTGAGAAATCAAACGCTTTTCATTCACGCGCTGAAGACGCTTGAGTTGAGCGTCATGCATCGAATAAGACCAGAATGCGAGCCATGTTTTCGACACTTTATTTTCCGCTTGATAGCCTTCGAAATTGCCGTTAATGATAGCGTTGATCCTTTGCTGGTGAGCATCAGCAGGGAGCGCTTTTAATTCTGTTGTTACGGTATTCGAAAGTTGACGCAGTATTTCTCGCATGGTCTCTTCAAGCAGGCCATGTTTCCCACCAAAATAGTGATTAATGATGCCAGTGGAGACTCCCGCCTCTTTGCTGATCAGAGCAATACTCGCAGCATGTAAACCCACTCGATCAATCACCGTCATGGTCGCTTGAACAAGCTGTGGTTTACGTATGTCAGGCATCCCAACCTTGGGCATTTTTTAGTCCTTCTATTTTATATTGAACGTTCAGTTAAGTATAAAATGACAGAAAAGTAGTTAGGGTTCAAATGATTATTTAAAACAAACTCGTAACAATGCAGCATTCAAAGTACAATAAATCATTTTAAAACAATCAGTTAAATATCATTTAGACCGCTAAATGAAATCATTAAAGATTTGAGGTGTGATGGTTACGGGTCAAAAGTTTTTAGTCAATAAGCACAAGATTTAAACAAAGGAAGAGAATCGCATAAGAAGAGTCAAACGTCATTTGAGAAAACTTAAACGTAATAATCGGAGTAGCACAATGGGGAACATAGAATGAAAAGCAGAGCATCTTGTAACGAATGGATGCTCTACTTGGTGACGGCTCAATTTCAGAGCCAGATAATAAAGCTAGGACTAGATCTAGAAACTAGGTTCAATGATTGACTAGCCAATAATCGGCATAGATTGCCATGCTCTTTGATGAAGCATCTCGCAGCCAGACTCTGTGATAACGATGTTTTCCTCGTGCACCATCATGCGGTTCTTCGCAAATGCCATACCCGGCTCAAGCGTTAACACCATACCGGGTTTTAAGATCACATCACCGTTAGGGACATGTGATGGCCACTCGGTCAGCTGCATACCCAGACCATGCCCCATGCGACCCACATCGTTGCCGAGTGCACCGTTCTTTTCGAGCACCGACCACATGGCTTGCCACACGTCTCCGGTTGTTCGGCCCGGCTCTGCAATCGCGAGCCCAGCTTCTGTCGATTGATAAACGGCGTCATAAGCCGCTATGGTATCTGGCTGCGCATGCCCAAACGCATAATTGCGGTCAAAGTCGCTGAAGTAGCCATCAAAGTTAGCCCCCGTGTCGATGATCAGTACATCTCCTTCAGAGAGCACACGATCCGTTGGCCCCATGATGATATTGTCATAGCCACCTTGGCCGGATGCCGAAATCAGATAAGGACACGCATCGGCACCCAAACGCAACATCTCCAAATGCATGGCTTTGCACGCCTGTCGCTCTGTCATCCCTATCGCGAGATGATGACGAAGATACTCAAAGCCCGCAGCCGTGACTTGGCAAGCGAAGCGTACTTTATCGATCTCCGCTTGAGATTTAACACTACGCAAATCGCGAACCATCAGCGACACATCAACCACACTGTGTTGGCTCAGCTTCTGCTGTAACAACGCATAGTTAGTGGCAGGCATGCGCAGATGTGTTTCCGGCCCAATCATCGAACCGATTCTGCGAGAACCCTTGGAGACCTCAGATAATGTAGATACTAATAAAGAGACGCCATCGTCTTCTGGTCTTGGTGACGGCCAACTGCGCACATCTTCAATCCATGTATCGTCAAAACCAGCCACACCGATCTCTGGTACAACAGCGATCGGCTTACCAACCGCTGGCACCACCAAAAACCAAGGTCGAGTTGGGCTTTCCCAAAACTGCGATTTAAAACCGCTGAAATAGCGGAATTCAGGCTCGGTCGTGAAAAACGCAGCATCGATGTTTTGCGCACGCAAACGTTGTTGCAACTCGACAGTACGTTGTTCTAGTTCTGCTGATACAAACCCTCTCTGCGGAGGTGTTAACGACAATATACTCATATCTCTATCCTTGATTGAATAAGGGTAACTCGACGGATTAATTGAATAAGATGTCTCTTGGCAACAGAGCGATGCTTGGGAAGAAAATCAACAAAGCAGACATCAATATCAAGATGAGGAAAAACGGCAATGTTCCGCGGATGACTTCCATATAAGGACGCTCGAAAATCGCAATTGCGGTAAAGATGTCACAACCGAATGGAGGCGTTGCCGACCCAATCGCCATTTGTAGCGTGACCATCACTCCGACCAAGATTGGATCGATACCTGCTGCATCAACAATCGGCATGAAGATGGGCGTCAAGATAAGCAGCACCACCAATGAATCCACGAACATGCAACCAACAAAGAAAGTCAGTGCGATAACAAACAGGATGAACTCGGGAGAAGCATCTTCTAGATTGAGAGGAGCCAACAACTCTTGAGGGATTTGTTCAAACGAGATGTACCAAGAGAACGCCTGACCAACACCCACCAGCACAAAGACAACCGCGGTAATCAAGCCGGTATTTAACGCCGCATCGCAGATGTCTTTTACGCCAAGTTTGCGATAGAAAATGCACTCAACGATGATCGCATACAACACAGCGAATGAAGCCGCTTCGGTTGGCGTGACAATGCCCGAATATATACCACCGATAATCAAAGCAGGGAAACCAAGAGGAAGAATCGCTTTCTTAATCGCTTCAATACGTTCTGCTGTGTTGGCTTTTTCAACCAAAGTGATGGTGTCGCTGTGTTTCACGCTGTAGGCATAGCTGTACAAAGAGAACAGGCTCGCGAGTACTAAACCTGGGCCAATACCAGCAATAAACAACTCCCCTACACTGGCGTTGGCTAAGGTTCCGTAAAGAATCAAACCGATACTCGGTGGGATAAGAAACGCGATATCACTGGCATTGATGATCAGCGCCATCACAAAGCTGTCTTTGTAGCCTGCTTGGAGTAGTTTCGGACGCATGATTTGGCCAACCGACACCACGGTCGCTTGGGTCGAACCGGAAACAGAACCAAATAAAGTACAGCTGATACACGTCGTAATCGGTAACCCACCACGCAGATGCCCGACAAACGCTTGGATTAAACCAAGTAAGTTATAGGCCGTGTGTCCACGCGTCATGATATCAGCCGCCAAGATAAACATGGGTACCGCAATCAATGCGTTAGGCGAGATGCCCGTAACCATCTGCTGAATCAGTACTCCCGGCTCTACCTGAGAGAAATGAATCAAGCCAATTAAAGCTCCAACCGCTAACGGAACGATCATTGGGAAGCTCAAAAACAGCAAAATCACCATCACAGAAACAAGAGTAAATGTGATGACATAAATATCTAATTCGCCGGCAATAATGTCCGAGAAAAACTGTGCAACATCGCTCATTCGAACTCACCTACTTTTGTGTTTCTGTTTTCAATCACGTCAAATGACACGTAGATATCTTTGTGCAGTAAGTTCATCAAAAAACTCATGCTGTATTGCAATCCGGCAATGAAAAAACCAATTGGAATGATCGCGTATACCCAATACACAGGGAACTGTAAGGCTGGACTTAACCGATTGATGTCTTTGAGCTCTTTGACATAGAAGAACGCATGGTAAGTGAGATAAAACATCAACATGGCGGTGAGTAGCGCAATGATGGTTGTGAGAACTTTCTGAGCTTTAGTGCTCAATGAATCGTAGACTGCGGTCATACGAATGTTTCTACCTTGGCGCACCGCATAAGCGAAACCGATAAAGGTGACTGAAACGATCAAAAACTGATTAAGTTCTTCTGAGAAAAACAGGCTTTTGTTAAAGGCATAGCGACCAATCGCATTGGCCGTGGAATTGATCATCATCGCGAGAATGGCGGTCATGATTAAAAAGCGTTCTAGCTTTTCTGTCGCGACGCTTATTTTATGTAGCAGTTCTTTCATAACAGGCAGTGCTCCATACTTCGTTCAGTGACAGGGGTCCATTGCCACAATTTGGAGAAGGTGGGGATAAGCTACCCGCTGCCAATAAACAGCGGATAGCATTCATCCTAACAACGCTTTCTATTGCGTCGCTGAAGCAGCCTTCACTTCATCTAAGATTTCTTCGAGAATAGTTTTCGCACCCTCACGCGCTTCACTTTGCTCACCAGAAGGGTACGCATTCGCTACCACGTCATAGTAAGTCGTGTGCAGCTTTTGGCTAAGTACCTTGAAGCGTTCACGCTCTTCCTCGGTTAACACCACCACTTGCATGTTTGGACGTTCTTTCAAGATCTTGTCCATGTTCTCTTTGTTGATGCGGATTTGGTAGTCATACGCAGCTTGGTCTGCCGCGGTAATCGCTTTGTCGACCATCGCTTGCTTCTCTTCCGACAGGCCGTTGTACCACTTGCTGTTGGTCGAAACCGTGCTGACATAAGGTTGCTGACCTGGGAACATTAGGTAATCTTGAACCTCATGCCACTTCGCGTTGTAGATGAAGTAGATCGGGTTAACCATGCTATCGATGGTCTTAAGTTGCAGTGAACCGTACACTTCACCCCAAGAAAGAGGAGTCGGTGTTGCACCAAACGCTTTGTAGGTTTCAACAGGGATGGTTGAGGTGAAAGTACGGATTTTCTGGTTCGCAAAATCTTCAGGTGTACGGATAGGTTTGTTACCACCCCATACCATTTCGCCTTCAGACATCATCGACAACAGTTTGAGGTTTACGCTCTCAAACTTGGGGGCCAGCTTGTTGTAGATGGTTGGGCTTTCCGTTAAGACCTTATGCGTGATCGCTTCGTTAGTACCCAGAACATACGGTAAGCTCACCGCTTGAACTTCAGGTACGTAAGACCCTAAGTGACCCGCGCCTACCGACACAAATTGAATCGTGCCTTTAGCAGCCAGTTCTACAATGTCGTTTTCTGTACCCAGTTGACCGTAGTAATAGATGCGAACACGGATGTCGCCATCAGATTCCTTCTTAATCACTTCCGCAAATTTTTGCGCATAGATGTCTTGAACGTCTGTTTTGTCCTCTTCTGAAGCAAACTTCCATGTTTCGGCATGAACGCCAAAAACCATGCTCAAACTTAGCAGTGCTACGCCTAATCGTTTCATCCTGTCTTTCCTTTTTATTATCCTAATTACACGCTGATGACCTTGGTCACTTCACGCGCTTCAGTTTTGGCTGTGTCGACAATAAACTCCGTTTAAAGTCAGCCATCTTGCAGTGCCAAATGCGTCACTGCTGAATCTGTTTCTGTACTTATTGCTTCTAATTGAGTTGTTACTTCTCAATGAGTCACTTCTAATTCATTTTTCTAAATAAGTGTTTCTAAATTGATCGTGCTAAACGGTCGTTCACCAACTGAATCCAGTAACTCGCACCGAGCTTTAAGATGCCGTCGTTAAAGTCGTATTTCGGGTTATGCAATGCGCAACCACCGACCGATTCCGTACCATTACCCAACAGCACATAACAGCCCGGTTTAACGCGCAACATGCTTGAGAAATCTTCCGAAATTGTGAGTGGATCGCATGCGTCATTAACGTTCTCAACACCAAGTACCTTCTGCGCGGCGGTAACCGAATACTGGGTTTGTTGCTCACTATTGATGGTTGGGTAGAAGGTATTGATAAACTCGAAATCATAAGTCGCGCCAGCTGCCTGACAAATGCCCGCCAC
Source organism: Vibrio sp. 1F279 (assembly GCF_041439815.1). Lineage (NCBI taxonomy): Bacteria > Pseudomonadati > Pseudomonadota > Gammaproteobacteria > Vibrionales > Vibrionaceae > Vibrio > Vibrio sp. 1F279. The sequence goes on from NZ_JBGOOU010000002.1 coordinate 31,319, forward strand.
GATTCGCTCCATGCTTTGTTTGATTCGATCGAGAGAGGCTTCAGTAAAGCAGCGACAATCGCCTTTAATGACCACTTGAGTCGGAATGACGTTGACCGTGCCATCGGTAATAAATTCGGTGGCAGAGACTACAGCGGTGTCGTGAATCGCACTGAGATTACGAGACACTATGGTTTGTAAACCAAGAATGACTTGCGAACCAACGACGAGAGGATCGACCCCTTGATGTGGCAGAGCAGCATGCCCACCCACACCATTGATGGTGATTTCAAAACTGCTTTCACTGGCCATTAACGAACCGGGGCGAACCATCAATTCACCTTCCGCTAAGCCGGGGAAGTTGTGAACGCCGTATACTTCATCAATCGAGAATCGCTCAAACAAGCCATCATCAATCATCGCTTGCGCGCCACAACCATGCTCTTCATCAGGTTGAAAAATGAAATACACCGTGCCATCGAAGGTTGAGTTCCCTGACAATAAGTTTTCGGCTAAATAGCTTGCTGCGCCAAGCAACATTGCAGAGTGTCCATCGTGTCCACAGGCGTGCATCTTTCCGTCGTGTTGTGAGCAATGCGCAAAGCTGTTTTGTTCATGAATGTGCAAAGCATCCATGTCAGCTCTTAGGCCAATACTCGCCTCACTTGATCCAGAACGAAGTATCCCTACTAATCCTGTTTTACCGATGTTACGCACCACTTCGATACCAAAGCTGTGTAACTTGTCGGCGATAAAATCGGAGGTCAGATTGACATCAAAACCACACTCAGGAAAGCGGTGTAAGTGTTGACGCCACTCCGTCATGTTCTGGATAAGCTGCGAAGACAGTTGGTCTGGTTTTATCGAAAAAGTAGACGGCATAGTAGTGATCCCAAAGTGTATTTCTTTGTATTAACGTTAAATGTGGAATTAGCTTGGCTGCTGAATGTAAACGCAAAGCGAGCAGCCTAAATCAAAGGTCGTTACAACGACTGCGACCTTCGGCAATTATCTGAGGATGGCTGAAGATGGTACGCTAGTAGTGCACCAAAGCCTTTAATGGGTATGGGGTAGTTCATCAACTGAAGTGAGTGCCAAGCCAACACCTGATTACTGCTAACAACGGGCTTATCTAATTCCGCTTCAATGGATTCAATCACCGATGCTGCACGCAATGCCGTGCAAGAGATAAACAGAAGATCCGCTTCAGGGTCACAGACTTGTATCGCGGCTTGTTTGATGTCCATTGGAGAAATGAACGTCATCGCGGTGTCATCTTCAAAACCAAAGCCAGCGATGCTCAACACCTCAATGCCTTGCGACTCAAAAAATGCGGCCACGTCTTGATTCACGGCTTCGGTATAAGGCGTTAATACCGAGATACGCTTCGCTTTAAAGCTGTCGAAAGCCCCTAAGGCAGCCGTTACCGGATTCGTTACCGCAGCGTTTGGGCGAGACTGATGAATAAGCTGCGTAATGCGTTCGCTACCAATCGCCACAGTGCCAGAGGTACAAGCGTAGATCACCACATCCAATTCAGTACCCGGTAGGATGGTATCGGCACAAGCAGCGATTCCCGGTTCCATTCTACGCAGGTTCTCTATCGTCAACGGGTTGTAGTTTCTTAGGCGGCTGGTGAACGATTGCACATCGTTTGGATACAGCGCGTTTAAATCACGCTCAATATTGAAATCTGTCGCTAACGCAATCACACCGACGCGTCCTGCTGGTGCCAATTTTTCTAATTCAAACTGTAAAGTAGCGGTTGCAGATTTCATACTTTCCAACTCCTTGAGCGAGAGTTAACATCGCCCAAAGGATGTTAACAACATGTTTCATATAATTTTCAAACTCTGTCGATTTGATTTTTACATTTCGTTCACAAGATTAATAATGCACCGATAACTTTAAGGATTATCATTAAATGGTGACCTTGTTGTGCAGAAATTCCGCATTTTTTCTGCGTTATAGTGTTTTTTTGTTCTCGCTCATCGAGGTCTAGATGTTAAGGCTAAATACCTTTAACTCGATCACACACTGGTTCAAAAGAAACAATTAATTTACAAACAGATATTGGGAAGTATGGGTATGACACAGCAACCTGCATTGGTGGTCGACAGTTTCGACAAGAAGATCCTCAACATCGTACAAGACTCTAACAGGGCTACCTCAGACAAGATTGCAGAACAGGTCGGGCTCTCTCCTGCTGCTGTTCAGCGCCGTTTAAAACGCATGAGAGCACAAGGTGTCATTCAAGCTGATGTCTCTGTTATCAACCCAAAAGCAGTCGGCCATGGAATGACGTTTATCGTTCAGGTAACGCTAGAGCGTGAACGTGTGGATTTGATGCACAACTTCAAAAAAGAGATGAGTTCGAACCGCTCAGTACAGCAATGCTATTACGTGACAGGCAGTTCAGATTTCATCATGATTGTCACAGCAGCAGATATGGAGGGTTACGACAACTTTACTCGTGAAGCCTTCTTTGATAATGCCAATATCAAGAGCTTTCAAACCAATGTGGTGATGGATAACGTTAAGGTAGGGCTGACAATTCCAATTGATGAGCAGCGTGATTGATGACCAGATCGATTGATGACCAGTGCGATTAGAAAGCAAGGCGTGTTGTGAAATGAAGTCAAAAAGAGAGGAAAAAAGACGGTATGAAGAAACCTTACATACCGCCAACTTTGGGGCTTACTTTATTATTCGTTGTTCGCGATTAGCTCTTAACAGCTAACTGCTAACTATGTACTTCTAGTTATTAGATTTTATTGTCGATGATCTGTTGATAGAGATCCGGGTCAGTTGCCCCTTCAGTACCAATCACTAGCACTCGGCTGTCTTGAGTCAAATTCAGTTTTTCAGCGTATTGGGAATCTTGCTTAGCGATGATCGCCGCAGCAAATCCAGGAACGGCAGATTCCCCGCCTTCAATCGCCAATTCCGTTTGTTCGCCACTCGCCAACATACGCATCGCTTGCGGGATCGCCTCTTCACTCAACGTCATAAAGTCATCAGCGCCGTTTTGTAGAATCGTCCACGCCAAGCTTGAAACCTCACCACATGCGAGTCCTGCCATCAGCGTCTCTAGGTCGCCCGTAACCACGATAGGTTTTCCCGCTTGAGCACTCTTCTGTAAGCAGTTAGCCTGCTCAGGTTCGACAATTACAAAGCGTGGGCGATCGGCGCCCCATAGATCCCAGAAATAGCCGCAAACTGCTGAAGCTAGACCACCCACTCCCCCTTGTACAAAGACATGGGTTGGGATTTCACCATCAAGTTGCTCGACAATTTCAGCCAACATCACGGTGTAACCCAAAGCAACGTCTTTAGGGATTTCCATATAACCTTCGTAAGAGGTGTCCGAAACAATCACGCGATTTTGCGCTTTAGCTTCTGAGTCGGCCAAACGAACAGATTCATCGTAGTTACCGGTAATGCGTACCACTTCTGCACCGAACGCTTCCATCGCTTGCTTGCGGCCTTCTGAGACGTCACGGTGAATGTAGATAACACAACCACAACCAAACATTTGTGCGCCCCATGCGACGGAGCGACCATGGTTTCCATCTGTCGCACAGCTGACAACGATTTCAGCAACTTCTGATTTCCACTCTCCGTTGAGCAGCTCACTGATGGTCGGGTTCTTCCCATAGCGATTGGCAATCTCAATCTGAAGCTGACGAGCAACAGCATAAGCGCCACCCAGTGCTTTAAAACTCTTCAGGCCAAAACGCTGCGATTCATCTTTGTACCAAAACTTGTTTACGCCGATCTCAGCAGAGATTGCATTCAGCTCATGCAAAGGAGTAACAGAGTAGCCAGGCCATTGAGAAATATCTTTAATCGCTTGTTGAGAGTTCGCGACACTTAAAATGTCACGCTGCTCACTCGAGTATTCCAATTCAGGGCGTGCTTGAGGGTTAGCGTAGTGTGTCAGAGTGCCTGCCAGTAACTGCATAAATGATCGTCCTTATTAGTCATTCACATGCTCCTTACATCGTTAGATTATAGAAACCTATCGGCGAGTAAGGCTGCGGATAATAAATTCTATCGACAAAAAAGTGCCGTGATTACACATTCTTATCACGCGATCTGCGGGAATTAATTGTTACATGAGTGTTAAATGAAGAATTTATTCACCATTCCGATGTGGCAACCTAACCAATGAATTCTACCGATAGAAAAAAGTCCAATTCGATCGATGGAACCACTAGCCTAACAACCCGGAACCAATGCAGAAACAACAGGCACAAAAAAAGGCCGATAATGACAGAGCCATCACCAACCTTTGCGGAGTCGTTATTGTTACTTTCTTTGACTACTCAATACGAGTAATAAAACCGTACTTATCAGAGTCTGCTTTGGTCATCCAGTGTTCACCGGAAGCCGGGGCAGAATCTAAAGTGAAGATATAGAAGTCTATCCCTTTTTCTCCCATCACCTTTTTAAAATAGGTCGCTTGCTGACGATGACTCTCATTGGTGTATGGGAATTCTTTGGCCGTTTTATTCCCTTCAGCCCAACTATGCACACCCACCTGTTTATTCAGTTCAATGACCTTGGTAGTATCAGCGCGTTGCAATATGCGTGGGTTGCCAGCAGCAAATAGATCCGTACCACCCGAAAAAACCGAACCCGTTGGAGTCACAACCGTCGTCATCTTGTTGTTATTGATCATACGCCCGGTGTACATGTTGATTTCGTCATCAGCACTACCGCCAATATGGTTGGTAAACTTCAACGTCATCTCACTGCCTCGGTATAACTTCACGATATCAAAAAGCTGAGAATAGGTTGATGCGCCTAGAGTGGAAGTAATCCGTTCAACAGCGCCAGTCTCGTTGAGTACATCGCGGTAAAAAGCGTTGAAGGCAAACGATGTGGTAATGGTGACTTTATTACCATTTTTGGATTTACTCAGAATCGTCGAACCTAGGCTCGTCACGTATTGCGACAACTCGTTTTGGTATTCAAGATTAACGGAGACTTTTTTATCCTTCGTCATTGCTTTTATTGACGTAGTATCACTAGAAGTAAAGCGTTGTGCTGCATCACAATCAAATAGATCCAAGCCCTTGCTCTCTGTATAAATACCACAACTATCAAACCCAGCTTCAGGAAAGTACAGATCAACACTTTGACCTAAGCCATCCAAAAGCCTAATCACTTTTTGCTTATCACTAATGTCTTCAGCAAACTGAATTTTTTCATACAAAATACCATCGTAAGAGAGCTTCATAGCCTCTTCTTGGAGCTCTTGCCTCTCTTGATACAATTCACCAAGTTTAGCTGAAGAAAATACGTAGTCAGCCTTCGGTTCCTTTTGCGAAATGGTGGTTGATTGTCCCGCGTTTGAACTTGAATTACAGCCAGCCAAGAGAGCCAAAGGTAACGCTAGCAACGTATTTCGATAGTACTTCATACCATTATTCCCCAAAATTTTGATTGGAGAAATTCTATTGGTTAACAATTAAATTATCTGTCGTAACTATGTAATGGAATGTATTTCATCTATATCCTCGCCCCCCCTTCCTTGCTAAAAACACTCACTTCAGAGTGCAAACCAACTCATAAGACCAGTTACACGAGCTTACATTCAGCCACTCTAAAATTATATATAATGCTAACAAATCATCAACAAGCCACATGGAAAGCCACTTCAGTAGTGTCAGGCAATTAAAAATATCAATAAAGGTAGACAATGAAGCGTTCACTATCTTGGACCATTATTTATTCAATCATAGGAATAGCACTTGCTTGTATTTTACTATTCTCTTTAATATCGACCGTTATCCTTGAAGATTTCGTTCAAAAAGTGTCGGTTGAAAATGCAAAGAACTACGTGACTACATTTCATAGTATTCGTAACTATTACTCATCAAATGTCGTACAGAAAGTTGTTGATAGTCAAGAACTCGTGGCGACAGCCCAGCACCAATCCTTAGAGAACAGTATCCCTGTTCCTGCTACCTTCTTAATCGAAATGCTTGATAAATCTGATAAAGATCTCACCATCACGACCTCGTTTACCAGCCCTTACCCTTTTAAAAACCGTCAAGGTAGGCTTTTTGACGAATTTCAACAACGGGCGTGGGTAGCGATTAACAAGAAACCAGATGAGTTCTACGTCGAGTTTGTACAAGAGCAAGACAGAACCCGAGTACGCGTCGCTCGGGCAGACCGCCTCTATGACCAAACTTGTGTAAACTGCCACAATAGCCACCCCGACTCTCCTAAACACGATTGGGAACTCAACGATGTACGAGGGATTCTCGAGGTAAATACAGTTGTAGATGAATGGTTAAAATATGGAAAGATGATCAATCAATCTTTGATGTCTATTAGCATAATCAGCTTTATGACGGTGATGTTTATTAACTTTGCCATCGCTCGTCGAGTATCGACTCCGTTAAAAAACATCACTCGCTCTCTTAGTTTATTGGCACAAGGCAAAGAAGAAAGTGCGTCTTTACCACCAGCAAAATATTACGAGATAACGGAACTACAAAGTGCTTTTTCTAGCCTTTATGATAAAGAACAGCAACGCAGAGCATTAACAAAAGAAATCGAAACACTGGCGTACTATGATTCGCTCACTAAGTTGCCGAACCGTCTTGGGTTTTTGCGATCGCTTGATGAGTTGCTCAATAAACACAAAGAAAAAAATGAACGCATCACCGTGTTAATCATTGATATTAAACGTTTTAGAGACATCAACAATACACTCGGCTATAAAGCTGGGGACACAATCTTACTTCATCTAGCCAACCGCTTATCCGCATGCACAACCATGGTTGATTTTAACCTAGCTCGATTGGATGAAAATAAGTTCTGTATCGCAGTGCCTGCGAAAGAACACAATGGCGATCAAGGTTCGGATGCTTTTTTTGCTATGTTGATTGATGTGGTTTCAAATGAAATTATCATTGATGAGAACAAGATAAAACTAGTGGCTAACCTTGGTGCAACCTGCAGTTCAAATGGCGCACAAAGCAGTTCTGAAATGCTCATTCAAGCGAACATCGCTCTATATGTATCCAAGGAAAAAGGCGATGACATTACGGTTAAGCATAAACCTGAACTGTCGAATGCTGCGTTGAGACGTATAACGTTAATCAAAGAGATAAACAATGCGATTGAAAACAGAGAATTTATTCCTTATTACCAACCTCAATTTTGCTTAAAGACCAATCGTATCATTGGTGCCGAAGCGCTCATGCGTTGGAAAAAACCAAATGGAGACCTCGTAAGGCCTGACCTTTTTATAGAACTGGCAGAGCAATCCCATTTAATCATTCCAATGGGGGCTCATATTTTCGAACAAGCTACCACTGATTGCCAACAGTGGCAGAATCACAAAGCGCTTGCTGGTGTAAAGGTTGCCGTTAATATTTCGAGCATTCAGTTTTCGGAACAGAACATTTTAGATCTGACACAATTCACCTTAGAAAAGACTGGCCTTTCTCCGAGTTTATTGGAATTAGAAATAACAGAAAGTGCCATGTTGGGTGATGTGTCGAAGGTCGTGGCCGTATTGAATGACTTAAAGAAGTTAAACATTGAAATAGCGTTAGATGATTTCGGTACTGGTTATTCATCTCTTAGCTATTTGAAGCTACTCCCTATAGATCGACTGAAAATAGATCGAGAGTTTGTAAAGGACTTACTTAGCAACACCGATGACCAAGCTATCTTGAGCATGATTTGTAAGCTAGCAACCGAACTCTCACTCAATGTACTTGCTGAAGGCATTGAAGAAAAAGAGCAACTTGAATTTTTAGGCCGCGCAGGGTGTCACGAAGTACAAGGCTTCTATTTCGCAAAACCAATGCCACTAGACGATTTTGTTCTGTTTGCCAAAAATCATAACTCGGAACTCATAAATACGCATGCTTAGGTTCAAACCGTAGGCCTTAATTTTTGAGTTAAAATCCAATTAAGTTCCAACCAGCCATGAAACCTCTTTAAAAAGATGCTTCATGGCTGGCTCTTCTGTTATTAAACTAAAAACTCGACATTAGAGCTCTCATTTCCGGCCTTCTTCGCTAACAGACTAAAACACCACCTCTAACCTACTGAAAAACCCAAGCAAAAATTACAAATCGGCATTGAACTAGCATGGAAAGTGTTTAATCATTCACATCAGGAATTTCTTCGTGACGCATTTGTGATGAATATGCAACAGTAGGAGCTGCCAAAATTAAACGCACTCACGTAATTTCAATAAATTAAACGCACAACAAGGCTGATAACGGAATGACAAAACCTAAAATGATCATCGTTGAAGACGATTTGAAACTTCAGAAAATGCTGCAAGACTACTTTGTCGCGCAAGATTTTGATGTCACCGTATTGGACGATGGCAGTGATGCCGCACAGACCATCCTCGCGGAACAACCTGATATTGTGTTGTTGGATTTAATGCTTCCTGTAACCGATGGACTGACAATTTGCCGACAGACTCGTACGCTCTTTAAGGGTAAAATTTTAATGCTCACCGCCAGCGATGATGATTTTGATCACGTTGCAGGTTTAGAGACAGGGGCTGATGACTATGTCACCAAGCCAATCAAACCAAGAGTTCTGCTGGCAAGGGTCCGCTCGCTATTACGCCGTCAAGAAACCAATACACCTCTGGTTGATGATTCAAGTAGCCTTCAGTTTGGTCAACTTATTCTGAAAAACACCTATAAAAAGTGCGAGCTTTCAGATGTGGTTTTATCACTGACAGACAGTGAATTTGATCTACTTTGGCTGTTAGCATCCAACCCTGATACTCCACTGTCACGTGATTATTTAACTCAAACGCTGCGTGGGATCGAGTACGACGGGATCGACCGAACGATTGACAACAAAGTGGTGCGTTTACGTAAGATACTTGGTGATGACAAAACACCAGCAGAAAAAATTCAGACCATTCGCGGGAAAGGCTACTTATTTGTTTCGACCGCCTGGCATTAACCGCGCTCAGTACGGGCGCAATAAAAGAGAGCGATTATGCGACGTATCTATTTGGAGTCCCTACTAGGGCTGTTAACTTGCTTTATTGTTGGTCTTCTCGCCTACGAAATTTGTGTCTATCAGCTCAATACCGACTACGAATATGTATTACAAGATTACGAAGCGACAGCCCACCAGCAACTGATAGAGAACATCGCTAAGAATCAAGGTCTTGAAGCGGCTCAACAAGCAATGAACCAGTTTGTCGAAACCACTCGCAATAAACTGGTGACGTTCAACCCAAAAGATGAAATACCAAGCCCAGTTTCAGAGTTCTTCTCTACCAACCCAAATACCTTTATCTTTCACGATGATGAACGTGACCTTTGGTTTCGCTTAGCAAGCAGCGACAATACCTATCATTATCTACCCAACAGTGAAGCGTTCATTAGGCAAAAGATAGAATTGGAAGATGACCTCATTTGGTTGTTCTTTTTAGCAAGCTTTATCTTGTACGGCTTATGCCACCTGTTAATCATCTTCCGCCGAGTTAAAAAGCTTGAATCTGCCACTCTGCGTTTTGCTGAAGGGGATCTCTCCTCACGAGCCGAGACTTCAAGCGGCATTGCGATTGGTTCACTCAACAAATCCTTTAATCTGATGGCCGACCGAATCCATAGCTTAATCGAGAGTAATCGTTCACTTACCAATGCGGTAGCTCATGAACTGCGAACTCCAATATTTAGAATTCAATGGCAGGCTGAAATGCTCAAAGACACGCCACTCAACGAGGGGCAGCAAGATACTATCGAGAGTATTGTTGAAGACACAGAAGAGATGGAAAAAATGGTCGATGAGTTACTATATTACGCAAAACTCGACAGTTGTGATCTAGAGAACTTGCAACAGCCATTAGAGATAAGAGACTTTCTCGATCATGCAATGAGCCGTTGGAACAAAGAGACTGAGTTTAGTATTGATCTATCACTACCAGAACAACCTCATTTGATATTAGCAGATGATACGCTGCTCAATCGCGCGTTAGATAACCTAGTACGTAACGCGATGAAATTCGCACGCTCACAAATTTCGATAGAAGCAAGCGTGCACCACGATATGTTACAAATCGCCGTGCATGACGACGGTGACGGCGTAGCAAAAGAGCACCGTTCTCGCCTATTCGAACCTTTTTATGTTGGAGATAAAGCGCGTAACAAAGCCAAGAGTGGCCATGGTCTAGGGCTTTCTATCGTCAAGAAGATCTGTGTTCAACACGGTGCAACAGTACAAGTCGCACAAAGCAATACTTTAAAGGGCGCCGTATTCACTATAGCCTTTCCACTGTGTAACGATTCGACTGACAAACCCATACAGTAACGACCAATCATTTCTGGAATAATGTTCAACATCAACCGAAGGAGGCTCGATATCCCCCTTCAAAACCAACAACACTCGTTCACCCTTACTAACGTGAGCTGAATTTTATCTCTGGAGAAACACATGAAAAAATTAATGATCATCGCGGCACTATCGCTAGTAGCAACAGGTTGCGCTCAACAAACTTTCGTAATGGCCCCTCAAGAGAGCGAAGCAACAGCACCAACAACTGAAAAGTCACACCACTTTTTCATCAACGGTCTAGCGCAGAAAAAGCAAATTGATGCAGCTAAAGTATGTAACGGTATCGACAACGTTGCTAAAGTTGAAGTTCAAGAGACATTCGTGAATGGTTTACTAGCAGCCGTGACTTTTGGTATTTATACACCACGAGAAGCACGCGTTTACTGCAAAGCTTAACTCGTCGTTATTTGTCCACGAACCGACTGACGACACCAAAAGTTTGGTCTTGGAAGCTTCTACCTGACATTCACGTTAACGCTACAGGGTAGTGTTAGTGAGTAGTCGCTTATATTGGGCGAGAAATTACACCCAATTGAGAAGCTAAAACTAAAAAACCGCCCACATGGGGCGGTTTTGATTCACTTATTGGCGTGTGACTTATTCGCTAATCCGTAAACGGCTTAGTCAGCTAACTGCTTCAACAAGAGCTCTGTCGGGCGAACAATCGCGATGATCGATTCGTCGTAGATCTTAGCTGATTCAGACAGTATCGCTTGGTAGGCATTCGCATCTGATGCTCGAATTTTTTCACCCGCTTGTGCTTTAGCAATCAAGGTTAACGCCAAGTCTGCGACTTCCGCCGTTTTCTCGGCAACTACCACAGTCTCTACTGAAGACACATTACCTACGAAGACAGTTTTAGCAGCGAGTGCAGCCGCTTTTGCTTGTTGATAATGCTGAGCGAGTTGCTCAAACGCTTGTTGATTACCCGTCGCGACTTCATTGACCAAATCTTGCATCTCATACACGGCGTAGCTTTCGACTGGCAGTGCATCCACGAAGCGATTTAGACGCTCGTATTGGCTGTATAAAGTGCCCTTAGGTTCAGTAGAGTTCCACTTCTCCCAGTTACGCGCGTAGTATTGTGCTGGCTCGGTGTACTTGGCAAGCACGCGCAGGTCGTGGATATCCTGCCCTTTGGCAATGCGTTTTAACAACATGTCAGCATCCGCATGGTGACGCAGTCCAACCGACACTTCAGACCATGTATCCATCGCTTTCATGCGCTTGTACATGCTGCGTTCGTCCGTCAATTCCGCATCAGACCAGAAGCGCTCTGCAATCGCATAGCTGCGCGGCCATAGGTAGTTTTCAACCGTGAGGCTGTCTTTATTCTCTAGCCACATGGTGATCTCGCCTCCCAAGATAAGCTCTTTTTCTTTGTCGGTTAATTCTGCAGGGTAACCACCATTTGGTTCAGGAATCACGCTGCCTTCAACATCACTGCTCGCAATCACTTCACCTGTGGTTGGCCAACGCACATTACCGACCAATTGGTAACTGCCTTCGGTAAAACCCTTGGGATTTAGGTTTAGGTTGAACTCGGTGTACGACATGAAGTTATCGAAGTGACCGACAAAGGTTTTACCCGGTACATAATCAAGGATGTAGATCTCTTCACGAGACTTGCCGTTATAATCACTGAATGCGCGGAAAGTGCCGTCTTTCCCTTCAATAATAGTCAGTGTTCCCTTACGTGGGCCGCCTTTTGAACGTGGCTTCTGCCATTGATACGTCACGAACTTTTCGCCACTGTGCAGCTTATCGTCAACTGTGATGCCACTTGGCATTGGGTCATTGCGATAGTGGTAGCTAGTCGGCTGAGGTTGATCTAGGTAATAACCCGTAGAAAGAATACCTGGGTAGCCCTCTTTCGCCGCACGACCAATGCTGTCATGCCCTTGCCAGCTTTGAATCACGATGGAAGTCGGCAGATCTTTATGCCAAATCTCATCCCAACCGGTCATCTTCTTACCGCGCTCTTCGAGCATCTTCTCAACTTTTACATTGAGGTAAGACTGCAGACCACGCTCGCCATCGATATTGTTCTCTTCAATGAACTGTTGGTGCTTTTCGCTGTTTTTCCATTGCGCATAGTTCGGCTCATCGCCACCGATATGAAAGTACTCATCAGGGAACAGCTCGGTCACTTCGTCAAACACGTCACCTAGCATCTCATAGACTTCTGGGTTCAGTGGATCCATGAGCGGTTCAAACACTCCCCACCCTCTTTCTTGCTCGTAGTTTTGCCCTTCACCGCCCGACATCAAACGCGGGTAAGCATGAGCCACGGCAGAAGAGTGACCCGGAAGAGAGACCTCAGGGATAACACGAATACCAAGATTACGGGCGTATTCAACTAAGTAGCGAACTTGGTCTTTGGTGTAGTAATTACCATCGGCAGTTTCAGACCACAGACGCGGCCAAGATTCCGTTTGAATTCGAATGCCTTGATCGTCCCAGAAGTGCCAATGGAACACGTTCATCTTCGCCGACGCCATCGCATCTAACTGACGAATCAGCACATCGAATTCAATGAAGTGACGTGAAGTATCGTAAGAGACACCACGCCAACGAAAACGGGGCTCATCGACAATTGTTACGGCAGGAATATGGTAGCCAGTCGCTGTGGTTTCAACGAGCTGTAAAAGGGTTTCGATGCCGTGAATAGTGCCGTATGGGCTTGGAGAGCTCAGCGTGATTTGTTCACCCTGAGTGGTAATTTTGTAGGACTCTACAGAGTCGATGTTCTGTACTTCAGACTTTGGTGCCGCATCGATATCTATGATCAGGCTCGCTTCGTCTTCACTATCAACTTGCCAATTTAGAATCGGCACACCCGTCTGACGCTCAAGGCGATCAATAAAGCGTTTCGCCGTATATTCGACACGGTCAGAGTTAAAGCCTTTGATGTAAACCTTGAAGTTACCGTCGACCTTAACTTGCCCAGCTTGCAGCTCGACCGTTTGTGGGTACGGCATTAAATTTAGATCGGTATTTGGAGCCATTGCTAACGCCATTGGGGACACTACTGAACCTGAAATCAATAGGGATAATATAGTTTTTTTCATTATTAATTTTCCTATATAAATATGGTTCTGTTTTGTTTATCGGAGGCGATTCACAAAACAGAACCATCAGCCACTGCTGTTGCTCGTTATCTCTCATTCGAAAGGTTGTTATCGCTAGTTCAAAAGCTTATTGCTCGTTAACAAGAGCGACCGCTTCACGAACCAATACTGCAATCTCATCCCATTGCTCGTTCTCGATCATTTTTGGCGACACCATCCAAGTACCACCACAGCACACCACGCGATCCACTGCTAGGTAGTCATTCACGTTGTGTTTACCGATACCGCCCGTTGGCATTAAAGACACATCAACGTATGGCGCTAGCAGAGACTTCACCATGTTGATACCACCAGACGCTTCTGCAGGAAAGAACTTCAAGAAGTTAAGACCAAGCTCTAGCGCTTGCTCAACTTGGCTTGGGTTGTTTACGCCCGGAACGATTGGCATACCGATTTCTTGGCAACGTTTTACGGTGTTTGGATTCAGGCCCGGAGCCACGATGAATTCACTGCCCGACTCTTTCGCAAGGTCGATCTGCGCTGGCGTTAATACTGTGCCGGCACCGATACACATTTCTGGATACGCATCGCGCATCGCACGAATCGCGTCTGCTGCCGCTTCAGTACGGAATGTGACTTCAGCAACTGGTAGGCCGTTTTCTACCAACACTTTTGCCAGTGGAATCGCGTGTTCAACCTTGTTGATTTGGATAACAGGGATAACTTTGAATTGTTTAAGTTTGTTGATCATTTCTTGAGACATAGTAATTCCGCTTTTTATTTATTTTTTAATCAGTTGGCTCATAGCGCTCACGGGGATGATTGCGCCAGAGTATTGAATAACGATGGAAGCTAGTTGGTGGCCAAGTTCGGCTGCGTCGGTGGCGCTCTCGCCAGTAAGACGCGCAGCTAAATAACCCGCAGCGAATGAATCGCCCGCCGCGCAGGTGTCGACCACGTTAGAAACACGAGTCGCTGAGACATAATTCTCAACAATGTTGTCCTGTTCAACTTGAACAATCTTGCATGGCTCGCAGCCACGTTTGATGACGATCTCTTGGCAACCCAAACGGATACAACGTTGTTGAACGCTCTCTGAGTTCCCCCAGACAAGCAGATCGTCGTCTTCGGTAATCAAGGCGATGTCCACCAGCGACAGTAACTTGGCATACCAATGTCGAGCTTGCTCGGTGATCCAAAGTTGCGGGCGATAGTTATTATCAAAAATCACCTTACCGCCTTGGTTTGAGAACACGCTAATCGCTTTGAATAAACGCTCGCGAGAGGCATCATCCAAGATCGCGATACTGATACCGCTGATGTAAACCGCGTCGACTTGCTTCTCTGTCAGAGCGATTCAAGCTTATTCAAGTCATTAGCATGAAAGTAAGATTTTACTGCCGCATCGTTGCGCCAGTAGTGAAAGTGTCGCTCGCCTGTCTCGTCGGTTTCGACCATGTAGAGTCCAGGAAGCTTGTTCGCAATGCGTTCAACTAAATTGGTTTGAATACCTTCGAGCTGCCAGCTATCAATCATATTTTGAGACAGCTCATCACTGCCCAGACCTGTCGCGTAATGAACAGAGAGGTTTTGATGTTGAGTTAAGCGAGAAAGGTAAAGTGCGGTATTGAGTGTGTCACCACCGAATTTTTTGGTTAATGGAGAGCCGCTGATTTCGACCATGCACTCGCCAAAGAAAGCAATATTGAAGTTAGAAGATGCAGGCATAGCAGATCCTAAAATAGAGAGATAAATGGGGAAGAAGGCCCTACCGAGAAGCAGAGCCTGAGCTAGCTAAACCACTCCACAACTTGTTGTACTGAATTTGTTGTACTAACTAGCTGTGGAGCGTTTTAGATTAGCTTGTTTGATTTGCAGGACGTTGAGAAGACGCGTCTTCTTCAAGCACACCTGAGTCTGACAATTCCATTTCCATCAGAGCACGCTCGTCATCAAGGATTGCTTTCGCCATTTCTGGTGTTACTTGATTAGCCGGAGTACATAGGCTTACCAGCACACCCGCCGTTAGAGCCACTAGACAAGAAGGAATCACAGGGTTGCCCCAGAAAGCCGTATAGTCTGCATTTAGCATTACGACAAATGAAGCCACAGATGCACCCGCTAGCGTAGCAAGCGCACCCTGCCAGTTGTAACGTTTCCAGAATCGACCCAACATACCGCACACAAACATGCCCGACATTACGGTTGAAATCATTTTCGTGATGTAGCCAATGATGTCGTTTGACGTTAGTGCGAACAACAGTGCAAAACCAATCACCACAATCAGTGCCAAGCGAGAATAGTTCACCATTGACTCTTTGTTTGGTACGCGGCCAGTAAACATCACGTAAACATCACGCAGTAGGATAGAAACACCAGCTATCGCATCTGAACTTGCGCTCGACATGGTTGCAGAAAGACCCGCGATAAGAACAATCATGCCAACGCCAACCGGAAGAACCGTTGCAGCAACATAAGGGAACGAGTAGTTCGCGTTATCCAATGATGGGTCAATGGCATGTGCTGCCATACCGATGATTGCAGGGATGATTGAGAAGAAAAGGTACAACACACCCGATGCAACAAATGAGCGGCGAACCGTTGATACGTCTTTACCCGAGTAGATACGTTGACGGAATGAAGGCGTCGCCAGTACACCTACACCAATAACCACAGCCAGAGAAACAGCAGGCAGAAGACCCAGTTTATCGATTGCTAAAAAGCTTGTAGCAGCAGGGTCCATCGCAGCGTAAAGGTTATCCATGCCGCCGATGTAATCAACTGACATTACCGCCATCAAGATGAAGCCAGCAAAAAGGATGATAGCTTGAATGGTATCGGTCCACACAACCGCAGTGTAACCACCGATCACCACGTAAATAGTGAATGCTGCAGCAATAATGATTTTCGCTAGGTTGAGATCGATGTCTGCAATCCACGCTAAGTACATGCCGCCACCTAGAATGTGAGCACCTAACCAACCAATTGAAGCGACAAAAATCAATACACCTACAACGTTTTTCACGATGCGGTTAGCGCCAACATAGTAAGCCAGCTCTTCACTCATGGTCATGAAGTTCAATTTACGAACCGGAGCAAACCAAAGTGCAAGTAATAGGATGCCTATCGCACCACCAATGCCGTACAGAGCACCTGCCCAGCCATTTGCGTAGCCGAAGCCAACCGCACCCATACTTGAACCCGTACCGACCATCGTCGCTACTGTTGTACCAAGTACTAAGAACATAGGTAGGCCACGGCCACCTAATAAGAAATCTTCGCCAGATTTTTGATTACGCGAGACAAACCAGCCTAACCAAATTAAAAATAATACGTACACGCCGAAGCCTGTAAGAAAAAGTGTGCTGTTCATTTGACACCTCTCAGTGAAATATTGAGTTCATTCTTGAACTTTATTTATGATTCATTCATTTTATATTTCATATAATTACTTTATTGATTTTATCTTTTTTAATTAAAGTAATTTTTATAAATGTAGGGTGAGAGTATTAAAGGATAATAACAGGGATGACTAACCCCTAATACTCTCTAAGTGGGTAATTGTGATTAGGTTATTACTATCCGCGATCGGCGCGGTAGCAAGTCACATCTACTTCAACCTTCACGTCTACAACTAAGTCGCAAACCATGCAGATACGAGCCGGTGGGTTAGCACCGAAGAACTCTTTGAATACCTTATTAAAAGATTGGAAGTAACGAGAATCCGTTAGCACAACCTTTACGTGCATTACGTCTTCTAGGCCGTAGCCCGCTTCAGTCATGATATCGACACAGTTTTGGATCGCTAGGCGAGACTGGTCAACAATGCCACCCTCAACCACTTCACCATCTGTCATCGGTGTCTGGCCAGAAACGTATAGGAAACCACCTGCTTCAGTTGCACGTGCAAATGGTAAATGTTGTCCGCCTGTACCTGTACCGCCTTCAACACCGTAACGTTTAATAGTCATTTTTTAACTCCACTTATTTATAGATAATATTGGGTTTATAGATAACATTGGCTTTATAGATAAAACAGTTTCTATTCCAATATATTTAAATTAATTCGCCGTTTTTATAATCATCTGAATTTAATAAATAATTTAAATTCTAGTTTCGGTAAATAAAAACGCCTGAACGATTATTTCTTACTTTTCCTTGCTGGTAAGTTAACCCACCATTTACAAATACGCTTTCTATTCCTTGAGCAACTGAAATAGGATTTTCAAATGTTGCTGTGTCTTTAATATTCTTTGGATCAAATAAAACTAAATCGGCAAAGGCACCACAGCGAACTTCGCCTCGGCCCGCTAAGTTGTAACGCTGAGCCGACATTCCGGTCATCTTGTGAATCGCTTCTGGCAACGAGAACAGTTTTTCATCTCGGCAATAGTGACCTAGCACTTTCGGGAAGGTGCCCCACAATCTTGGGTGTGGATGCGGGTCATTAGGTAAACCGTCGGAACCGACCATGGTCAGTTTGTATTTCAATACGCGCTTTACGTCGTTCTCATCCATGCAGTGATAAACAGCGCCCGCTGGTTGAAGCGCTTTTGCTGCGTCCATCAGGGGGAGATTCATTTCATCAGCAATCTGCTTAAGCGTTTTGCCTGCATGTTCTGGTTTTGCTTCAGACCAAGTGATGAAGATGTCGAAATCGTCGGTTACTTGTTTCAAATCTAATGTCGAAGAACTCGCTGAGTATGGATAACAGTCGCAAGAGACATCTTGGTGCTCAGAAACCTTGTCCATCAAATCAAGCACTTCAACGGTTCTGCCCCAATTGCCCGCTCCTGCACATTTAAGGTGAGAGATAACAACAGGCACTTTTGCGTATTGTCCTGTCTCAAACGCTTCTTCCATCGCGCTTAAGATCTCTTCAAATTCGGTACGCATATGCGTGGTATAGATGCCACCGTGACCAGAAAGCACTTTCGCTAACTGCATCACTTCGTTGGCATTCGCTTGTTTAGCGCTTGCGTAAGCCAAACCCGAGCTCAAACCTAATGCGCCTTGTTCCATCGCCAAATCAAGGTTGGTTTGCATCGCTGCGATTTCGTCTTCGCTTGCAGTGCGTTGCAGGTCGTCCATCACTTGGTTACGCAGTGTGGTGTGACCAACTAACGCTGCGACGTTTACCGCCGGTTGCGCTTGCTCTACCGCTTGTGCATACGCGGCAAAAGTTGGGTATTTAAAGTCAGCTTGTGCGCCTAAAAGATTCATTGGATCAGGTGGATCGCCAGCCAAAACGGTTGGTGATGCGCTGATACCACAGTTACCAACAATCACGGTTGTGACACCTTGGCTGATCTTAGGCAGGCAGTCTGGGTAACGAATTACATTGGTATCGTCATGTGTGTGTACATCGATAAAACCAGGAGCCAATGCTAAGCCAGCTCCCTCAACCAATTGGCCACAATCTTCATGATCGATTTGACCAATTTCGGCGATTTTTCCATCTCGGATTGCTACATCGGCACAAAACGATTGTTCGCCGGTGCCATCAAACACCTCTACATTTTTAATTATCGTATCGAACAACATTTTTCACTCTCTCAATCCACTGTGTTGATGGAGCTATCTTAAAAATTTGGTCGATTGTTTTCAGTGACAAAACACACATAATATTTTAAATTGTGTGATAGTTTCTATCACAAAAAAACAAAAATGATAGGTTTACACATAATAAAACAACGACTTACATCATGTTAGGAATCAGCAATGAAAAATAACCCTGCACTCGAAAATGTTAGAAAGTATCAAAAAGAAGGTTTTATCTTGACTGAAAAAGGCCAAAAAGGGAGAGCGGTATCACAATCTGAGAACGGTGTTTATCGACTGATTGATGAAGATGTTTCGCTCCCGGTTGCAGTTATCAAGCAATCAGCCTTAACCAATAACCTAAATTGGATGCAATCATTCGCCGATCACCATCAGGTTAAATTGTCGCCACATGGCAAAACTTCAATGACACCTGATTTCTTCCGTCAACAGCTAGAAAATGGCGCTTGGGGAATTACCGTTGCGACACCTGCACAAGCAGAGATTGCAGCAATGGCAGGTGCAAAACGCATCATCATGGCTAACCAATTGGTGGGCAAAACCAACATGGCGATCGTTGAACAGCTGATCAGTGAGTTTGATGTCGACTTTTACTGTTGTGTGGATTCTTCAGTAAACGTGCAGCAACTTAACCAATATTTCGCCAATACAAAGCAGACGCTAAAGGTACTGATCGAGTTTGGTGTACCGGGTGGTCGTTGTGGATGTCGTTCACCACAAGAAGTTCTAGAACTGGCTAAGACTATCCAAGACACACCAGCCCTTTCGCTGGCAGGTATTGAGGTGTACGAGGGTGTAATTCACGGTGACAATGCAGAACAAGACGTTCGTACCTTCTTAAATCAGGCACTCACTTCGATCGAAAGCCTTGCATCAGATGGCCTAATTGCAGGGCAACCTATCATCACTGGCGCAGGTTCTGCTTGGTACGATGTGGTGGCAGAATGCTTGGCAAACCTAACCGATTACTTGGCGATCATCCGCCCGGGCTGCTATGCCATTCACGACACAGGTATTTACCTAGACGCACAAAGCAAAGTGTTGCAACGCGCCCAAGTAAACCAAGGTTACGCGTGTGAATTGGGTGGTGATTTAGAATCGGCACTTGAGGTGTGGGCTTATGTTATCTCTCGTCCTGAACCGACCAAGTTAGTTGTTGGGCTAGGCAAGCGTGATGTGGCCTTTGATGCGGGTTTACCGATTGCCGAGCGCGGCTATCGCAATGGCGAAGCAATCTCAGTGAAAGGCTTAACCTCTACTGCGGTAATGGATCAACATACCTTTGTTGAAACTGATGGTTCTGCTGAGATTGAAGTGGGCGACATGATTGCGTTTTCAACCTCACACCCATGTTTAACCTTCGACAAATGGCGCTACATTGCCATCAGCGATGACGAACATCAGGTGACTAATTGGGTGGAAACCTGTTTCTAGGTCGATTTTTCAATAAGCTAGAATCAACGAAACAATCAGATATACTAACGGGGCTAAGCTTTAGCGACCAATGACTAGGTATTAGCAAATAGCCCCATCAACAAAGGATCAGGATTCTTGAGTTTAGAAGTAGATATCATTTCACAGATAACAGAGCGTTTTCCTGCTCTTCGTGATGCAGAAAAGAAAGTCGCCAAGCTGATCATGGATAACATTGATTTTGCTGCCAATGCCAGCATCACAGAGCTAGCCGAAGGTGCTCAAGTGAGTGAAGCCACCATCACACGCTTTGCTAAAGCGATCGGTTGCAGCAACGTACGTGATATGAAGATTAAGTTGGCTCAGACGCTAACCGTTGGCCAGCGCTTTATCCTCGAACCTGTTGACCAAACGGGCTATCAAGGTATCTACGAATCAATCAAGCAGAGCCTAGATATCAACCGAACTCTGTTCAAAGAGCAAGACGTTGAAACTGCGGTGAGCTGGCTACATAACGCCAGACAGATCATTGCTATCGGCATGGGTGGCGGTTCGACCATTGCTTCTCAAGAGCTGCAACATCGACTGTTTCGTTTAGGCTACCCAGTGGTGTCGTACAACGATGGCTTAATGTCACGCATGGTTGCTGCCACAGCAGATGCCAATGACGTGATGGTGATGATTTCAGCGACCGGCTTTACGCCAGTGATCACTGAAACTGCCGAGTTAGCGAAACAGTACGGACTTAAGATAATCGCGATTACCCCACAAGACACACCGCTAGCAAAAATTGCGGATATCTTGTTACCAATCAAGCATATGGAAACCGACTTCATCTACAAACCATCGGCTTCTCGCTACGCTATGTTGGCGTTAGTGGATGTGCTTTCTATGGGCATGGCAGTCAATCATAAAAACCGTTCGCGCGACAAACTACGTCGCTTGAAGGTAGCGCTCGATTCTTATCGAGGGGGTGGCGATAGACAGCCTCTCGGTGATTAACGAATCAAGGATAGAATGAGCTTAAATTCACGCGCGCGGCAGTCCTTTACCAGTTCGTATAAGCTCATTTCCAATCCTGTGATTTCGATACTAGCATCCGTTAGTCGACGGATTGCCAGATCCTTGTTGAGGGCCATTCTCGAACTAATACAGTCGCCAACTACCTGAACCTTGTACCCAAGAGCTAACAACCCCATTGCGGTTTGATAAACACAAATATGAGCCTCAATGCCACACACTAACCAAGTCTCCACACCCTTGTCTTGCACAGCTTCAACAAATTTGGGCTCATCACACGCATTGAAAGTGAATTTAGGTATCGGCTTTGTATCATTCAACAAGTCATTAAGTTCGTCGACTGTAGCACCTAGCCTCTCTGGATTCTGTTCCAAACGAATAATTGGCAGACCCAAAACCTGTGCTCCTTGAGCTAACTTTCCGCAATTAGCAATCAGCGTATCGCTCTCATCAACAAGGCGTGCGAGCTTGCCTTGTACGTCCACAACCACCAAACCTGTGTTTGCTCGGTTTAACATCCAACTCTCCTTGTCATGATTAGAATCAGCGTACTGCTTTGCTTTCAACAAACACCGCAACAAATACTACAATAGAATAAATACAATGTTTGTTATATTTTATTTTTCAATTAGTTAGATAAACCCGATCTCACTTCAACCTTAAAAAACATCGTTTTATTTAGCAAATTTAACCTTTTGTCAATATGTGAATTTTATTTATAAAGAATATAACCAACAAATATGACCTTACCTCTTGATAAATCAAGGGCTACAGATAGTCACTTTATCAATGAAAAAATAGGTTTCATTTGTGAGGGTTTTATAAATCATTCGTCAGCGATACCGTGACTTACATCACAGGATGAGTAAACAAGGTATTATCATGAAAAAATCAGTATTAGCACTCGGCTTAATCGGTTTAGTTTCACTTCCAACTTTTGCAGCAAGCACAGATGGTGGCGCGTATGTAGGTGGTGGACTTAGTGTCTATCAAGACTCCGATACAGATGGTCACGGGAGTTTAGATTCAGATGGTATGGGTTATAACCTATACGGTGGTTACCAATTCAACCGTATTGTTGGCGTAGAGCTTGGCTACAACGATTATGCAGATTACAAAAATGGCGCAGAAAAACTCTCGCCAACCTCTATTTCTGCATCAGCGAATATCGGTTATACGTTTGACAACACTATTCGTCCATTCGTGTTGGCTGGTTTAAGCTCTGTTGACCTACACGCGAACCAAGCGGCAAACTATGGGGACGACAGCGGTACTGGCTTCCACTTTGGCGTAGGTGTTGAATACACGCCGATTGAACACTTAACACTTCGCCTTATTTCACAAGCTGACGCGGTGAGTGTTGATGACTATTCCTATCAGGGTTCTCTCAAAAACGATGACCACACACTAGCATTCAACAGTGTTAGCTTCGGTGGTTCATACAACTTCTAATGTGCTCCTCACGGCCACGTTGTAAGTAAATAACTCAAATTCACTTTGCTACTCTGCCCTATGATAAGGCAGCACAGTAAAGTGAATTTTTGTATCTATGTAACGATTCAACTTACAAAGCCATACAGTAATAGGTACAAAACTACGGAATAATGCTCACGAACGGTCGAAAGGTCGCAAAACAAAAGTTATTGATACTGGCATGACATTAAAGAGTGAGTAACGAAGATGAATAAGATAACAAAATCAGCATTAGCACTGGGTTTAATCAGCGCAGTTTCTCTTCCCGCTTTAGCAGCAGGTACTGACGGCGGTGCTTACATTGGTGGCGGTCTTGGCGTATCCCAAGACTCTGATACTGATGGTCAAGGTAATTTAGATTCAGATGGCATGGGCTACAACCTATACGGCGGCTACCAATTCAACCGTATCGTAGGTGTTGAACTTGGCTACAACGATTACGCAGACTACAAAAAGGGGGCTGCAAAACTGTCTCCGACGTCTATTTCGTTGTCAGCAAATCTTGGTTACACATTCGACAACACAATCCGCCCATTCGTATTGGCTGGTTTAAGCTCTGTTGACCTAAACGCCAACAAGAGCACTGGTTACAATGATGATAGCGGTACAGGTTTCCACTTTGGTCTAGGTGTTGAATACACGCCAATCGAACATCTAACACTACGTCTAATTTCACAAGCAGACGCAGTGAGTGTTGAAAACGACTACGGCTTTAAGAAAGAAGACAAAACACTAGCATTCAGCAGCCTTAGCTTCGGTGGTTCTTACAACTTCTAATGTGATTGAACCACATAGAATAAGCTGAATTTACTAATTCGCTTTGCTGTTCCACCTTGTCATGAAGGTCACTCAGTAAAGTGAATTTTTTGTATCTTCACAACCTATCGCGTCATGTCACTTTTGCCAGTTTATCGCTCACGGTTACTTATTTGAGCTTTATGCGTTGATATTAGAGCTTTCTTGATAGGGAGACTAAAATAAAGAGATAAGATACGCAGGAAAAAAGACCTATGAATCTACCAAGCTTAAACATGTCGATAAACAAGCTGCCCTTTGTGTTGGCTGTGTATTATCTGCTTGTCGTCAACCTACCTCTCTCCCAAGAACTGTTTAGTATTGTTCAAGCATCAAAGTCTGAAAGTGTCGCGTTTCTTATATCCATCCCGCTCTTCTTCCTTGCTGCTTTTAATTTCATCTTCCAAGTCTTTAATTGGCCGATATTCTCCAAACCGTTTTTCATCTTATTACTGATCACCTCAACCTTAGTCAGCTACAGCATGTTCAATTACGGCATATTCGTCGACTACGGGATGATAGAGAATGTGTTTGAGACCAATAGTGGTGAAGCAGCAAGCTATGTAAGTACCCACTCCATCTTATGGTTACTTGCCATGGGCGGTATTCCATCGATCATCCTGTTGTTTACCAAACTTGAAAAAGAATCTTGGAAAGATTTCTTTGTCTGGAAATCGATTGGGCTGCTCTCTTCCTTGATCGTCATTGCCATTATTGCCGGGCTTTTCTACAAAGATTACGTATCGATTGGTCGTAATCATTCGCACATCAAAAAGATGATCATCCCGACCGAGTATGTGTCATCAACGGTTAAATATATCAATAACACCTACATAAAACAGCCCATCCCTTATCAAGAATTGGGGTTAGATGCTCAACTCAAACCACAAGAAAAAGCGGCAACCAAACCGACCTTATTGGTGTTTGTACTTGGCGAAACCGCTCGCGTGTATAACTACCAATATTATGGCTATGAGAGAGAAACCAACGCTCATACCAAGCCTTACAACCCGATATTTTTCTCTGATGTTCAGTCGTGCGGAACAGCCACCGCGGTTTCTGTGCCATGTATGTTCTCGAACATGAATCGCAGCAACTACGATCGCGACAAAGCCTACAACCAAGATAACGTGGTCGACATGATGAACCGCGCGGGCATTCACTCTATCTGGCGAGAGCATGATGGGGGAGACAAGGCGGTCGCACATCGAATCAAAGAGATGACGCTCGTCGCCAAAGACAGCGACCCGCTGTGTAATAAAGATGTGTGCTATGACACAGCCATGCTAGAGAACTTCGAACAAGATACTCAAGATCTTAAACAAGATAGCATCATTTTCTATCATATTTCGGGGTCTCACGGCCCAACGTACTTTGAGCGTTATCCAGAAGAACATAAGAAATTTACGCCTGACTGCGCTCGTGCAGACATTGAAAACTGCACCAAAGAGCAAGTGGTTAACACCTACGACAACACCATCTTGTACACGGATTTCTTTCTCTCACAGGCGATTCGGAAACTGGAGAAACTGACCGATAAGTACAATGTCGCACTGATGTATATTTCCGATCATGGTGAATCTTTAGGGGAAAACGGCGTCTACTTGCACGGCATGCCTTATTCATTGGCACCGAAAGAGCAAACCCATGTTCCTATGATCGTGTGGATGTCTGATGGTTTTGCCGAGCAGAAAGGGATAAACCAAACCTGCTTGAGAAAGGCAGGCAAAGAACAGAGCTTCTCCCAAGACAACCTGTTCGACTCTTTGCTTGGCCTAATGGATGTACAAACCAAAGAATATCGAGAGAACCAAGATATTTTTGCTTCTTGTCGCTAGTGCTTTTGCTTATGTAAACCATCGGAAAACTCAAGTTGCCTGAGCAAGCTCTCCTCAACTTCCCCTAAAAAGAAAAGACCTCGGTCTTTTCTTTTTTTCGTCGCTAACATGGAGCCAGAGTGCTAATTTATAACGACGAAACAATGAGCTACATTTAATAGAAACAATAATGGAAGAGTCCGTCGTGCTCCAAAGACCAACCTGTCTTATTAGACTTTATCTCACTCACATCGCTCATTGAACTTACCAAGATTAAGCTCAGTTCAATACCGCGCCTGAATGGCGCCTAATATCAATGTTTATGTCATATCATTAAGGACAAATGAATGGACGCTTTCATAATTTCAAGCTGGCAATTTTCTGAGGGTGTGGCACATGAACACACCACCAGCCCAGCCTCATTCGAGCAATCAACTTGGTATCACTGCCAAAGAGATGCTGACGGTTTGAGAGAATGGCTCCACAGTAATACGGTTCCAAATGCCATCATCGATTCATTACTCACCGATGACACCCGCCCTCGGTTCGAACAGTTTGGACACGACTGTTTTTTGATGATTCTGCGAGGCATTAATCTAAACGAAGGTGCTAACCCTGACGACATGCTTAGCCTACGCATCTTATGGTACAAAGGCACTTTAATATCGACACGTAAAGTTCCTTCAAAAGCGGTCAGTAATCTGGTGTCTGATCTCATTCAAAACCAAGGCCCCACATCATTGCCTGATGTGTTGTTGGGCATGATCCGTGGAATCAACCACAGTATTTCAACCTTCCTAGCACCCGTCGAACTATTAATTGACGAGTTAGAATCTAACTCCAATATCGACATAAGATCCATTAACGCTCTACATTCAAGGCTACTCAGACTAAGGCGTTATTTGAAGCCACAGAAATACGTTTTTGAAGATTTAATGAGTGACCTACCTGCACCATTGAGTAATCACAACAGTCATATAAAGAACAGCCTTGATACCATCCTGAGAATTAACGAGTCTGTTGAGTTTTACATCGAACAAATTAATGTATTTTTAGCGAGCCTAAGTCAGCAACAAGCTGAAAAAATGAATAGAAATACGTACCTATTTTCTATCATTGCAGGTATTTTCCTCCCTGCTGGGTTTTTCACCGGTTTACTGGGTGTCAATATCGCGGGGATACCCGGAACAGATAACCCAATAGCATTCCCACTATTTTGCGTTGGGCTGCTCGTAGTCATAGCGGCAGAGGTCATTATTTTGAAAAAATTGAGGTTTATTTAATGGTTGAGTTTTTGCAATCCAATATGTGGCTTAGACAAGTAGTTTTAGGTTTACTTCTTATCACTGTGTATTGGGTGATCAAACGCTTAGGTAACAACTGGATAGAAACATTAGCGGAAAATAAGCGTGTCGAATTGAAGCGAAAGCAGTTCGTGATTAAGTGTTTCAATATTGTTCTGTTTCTACTCTTCATCGCTGTGTTTACGATTGTTCTTAACTTGGGTTTTGGTGATATTTCGCTGTTCTTATCATCCATATTTGCGGTGCTGGGTGTCGCTTTATTCGCGCAATGGTCCATTCTAAGTAACCTCACAGCCAGCGTACTAATATTTTTTGTCTTCCCTTATCGCATTGGCGACAGAGTAAGAGTCGCGGAGAAAGACGAAGACATCAGCGGTGTGATCATCGATATCACCATGTTCCACGTTATTCTTCGACACAGTTCGGGTAACATTATCACCTACCCCAACAACCTGATTTTACAAAAAGGCGTGATAAAGGTTTTGGTTGAACCTGAAGCAAAAAGTGAAGCTTCAATAAGGTAACAGGCCTAACACCGAATACCTATGCCAAACAAGGTGGGTTAACGATTGATGTGTATGGAGGAGTGAGATCAGAGTAACCCACTCTTTGTCTATAACGCACATTCTTTCTATAGCGAAGGCTCTGTCTTTTGTGTCCCATTAGCCGCAAGTTTTATTGAGTTTAGATTTGCGACTAAATATACTGGGGGCATCATCAGACGGAGGACAAAAATGAATAATAAAAACAAACATATAGTTTTAATTCATGGTCTATATATGCCTGCGTTGATCATGCAATATCTGGATAGAAACTTCAAAAAACGCGGCTTTACAACGCACAAGTTTGCCTACAACTCGCTGCGTTTCCCTTCTGCAGCCAAACGTCTCAATCGTTTCGTGAATGCTCGTTTTAATGAGTATGATGAGGTCTATTTTTTCGGTCACTCACTGGGTGGCTTGCTGATTCGTCATTACTTTAAATTCTACCAACCACACTTCGCCGACACCTGCATTATTACAGCAGGCACTCCGCACAATGGGGCAACCATCGCCAAAACACTGTCTAATCATGGGCTTGGATTTATATTTGGTTCAAGCAAAATGATCTTAAGCGATGGCTTGGGTGACTACGATATTGATGTGCCGATTGGCGTAATTACGGGTACCTACGACGCCGGAGTAGGACGCATTGTTCTGGGAAGAAACCCAGGGGATGGTACAGTAACACTCGAAGACGCCAACCTGAGAGGAGCCACTGATACTTACGCCCTCAAACTCAACCACACAGCGCTTGTCTACTCCAAGGAAGTCGTAACACTGTCAGCTCAGTTCATTGAACACAGAGCTTTTAAGGACGCTTCATAGCTTTGTTCAGTAGCTGTTTTTCGTTAACTTTTGTACGTTGACTCCTGTATCGAGCTCTTGTTCTCTTATTTGTGATAGATAAAAACAAAAATACCACTCTGCGATAAGAGTGGTATTCGAAGATCCATTACTGGAAATGAGCGCTTGCTATACTTTCTATAGACGATTCACTCGGGTTGGTAAGAACACCTCGCCCAACATGCATCGCACCGAACCACCGCCGATGTCTTCGATCGTTTTCACGTTAAATGGTAGTAGCTTACCGTGCGTCGAAAGCTGAGCTAACTGAGCTGGAGAAAACGCATCGTAAGCCGATTGAGACATCGCGATCACCTTGTCGCCATTCACAGTTTCAAGCTGAAGGATGTTGCCACAGAAACGATTCATCTGATCGATTGAGATAGAGATAACTTGCTTGTCTTTGGCAAGAGACTTCACAACAAAGCGGCGCTCAAACTCTGGGATCACTTCATCACAGATCACGCAGAAGTTATCACCAATCGCCATCATCACATTGGTATGGTAAATCGGTTGACCAGACGGTAATGCCGTTTGGAACGAGACCACGCGAGAGTAGCCAATGCGCTTCGCGTAATCTTCCAATACTTCGCGATCACAACGTTGTGAAAGCGCAGCATAAATGGTCTTGTTGATATGGTCGATCACCATCACGCCTGTGCTCTCTAGATAAGAACCTTGAGCAACGTACGACTCCATAGACTCACTGTGATTAACAATGCGACCAGACGCTTCCAACGCTTCAATAAGTGCATTCGGCTTAACTTCATTTTGACGGTTTTCACACGCCATAGGGAAAGTGAATAGGCTTCCATCACTACAAGTACTGAACCAGTTGTTTGGGAACACTGCGTCAGGGGTTTCAACACCCAGTTCCGGATAATCAAACTCTACAACTTGCACACCTTCTTTACGTAGCGAAACCACCATAGCCTTAAACTCGGCCATCGTTTCTAGCTTTACCTCAGCTTCAGTCAGATCGACTCTGTGCTGAAACTCGTTATCACGGGCTGTTTCTTCGTTAAATTTAAATTCTTTTGGCGGCACCATAACAACGCAATTTGCGTTTTGAACATTAGTAATATGCAGTGATTTTTTGTGTAGGTTTAACATTTTAACCGTCCCTATCTTTTATTTACCTCAGAATTGTAAACAACTTGTTACAACAAAATTCACTGAAAATCACAATGATTTGAATATTTATCCCAAGTAATTACTGCAGATTTTAGATTAATCGGTAATTTTTACTGCAAGATAACAGCACATCAGAAAGAACCAACTGTATGCATATTCGTTAAAGAATTTTCTGGATAAATATTCTCATTTCATTTTTCAGCTCCACACGAGTTTTGATTACAATTTAATCCATTTAACGTTAGGATTATCACCGTTGCATAACTATCAATTACGTTTGAAATAAGCTTAACTTTTCCTGCCTAATTCAATCTAAAATTAGCTTCATGAAAGACACTCTTTGGAAGTGTTCTGTGTCGCTTAAACCAAGTACTTACATAAGAACTAAACAAAACTCTATCGAATGGCTTAATACTTATAAGAACGCGTTGGCACTTATATAATTTCAAACTAAAACTGAAAAATTCAAATCAAGACTATAAAAACAAAGCTGCACATCACGATGCTCTAGCATCAAAGATGCAGTAGCTTATAAAGGGAAAACTATGTACAAGAAATTTGAAGGCTTTACTGAAGCCTTTCCAAAGGGAGAGCCGATACAACCTCCTACTGGAATACTGGCATTCTGCCGCCATTACACACGAGGTTTTGAAAAGCCGTTGATCTTGCTCGGATTGATGAGCATGACCATCGCGATCATCGAAGTTGCGCTGTTCGGTTACATGGGTCAACTGGTTGACTGGCTATCAACCAGCAACCCGGACACTTTCTTGGCAGACAACGAGTCGACACTGATGGGGCTCGGCGTTCTGCTGTTGGTCGTGATGCCAATCTTGATCAGTGTTTACTCACTACTGCTTCACCAAACTTTGCTGGGCAACTACCCAATGTCGATTCGTTGGTTAGCGCACCGCTACCTTTTGAAGCAAAGCCTGTCCTTTTATCAAGATGACTTCGCCGGACGTGTCGCGACCAAAGTGATGCAAACCTCGCTCGCGGTACGTGAAACCGTGACTAAAATGGTTGATGTGTTTGTTTACGTGACGGTTTACTTTACAGCGATGCTGTTCATGCTCGCGGAATCGGATTGGCGCTTAATGGCTCCAATGTTGATTTGGTTGTTCATTTACGTTGGCATTCAACTGCACTTCGTACCAAAGCTGAAAGACGTGTCTTCAGAACAAGCGGATGCACGCTCACTGATGACAGGACGCATTGTTGATAGCTACACCAACATCGCTACGGTCAAACTTTTCTCTCATAGTAAAAGAGAAACCGAGTACGCTGAAGAAGGGATGGAAGGCTTCCTAGACACAGTCCATCGCCAAATGCGCTTGGTTACTGGCTTCAACATCTGCGTTGAATTTGCTAACTATCTATTGGTATTCAGCATTGCCGGTATTTCTATCTACCTATGGCTAGACAACGCGATCACCGTGGGTGCAATTGCGATTGCGGTCAGCTTGGCTCTGCGTATTAACGGCATGTCGAAATGGATCATGTGGGAAATCGGCGGTCTGTTTGAAAACCTAGGTACTGTAATTGATGGCATTAAAACACTGTCTAAACCTATCGCTATCGAAGACATAAAAGATGCGAAACCTTTGAATGTGCCCCAAGGCGGCATCAATTTCGATAACGTGAGCTTCAACTACGGTGAGAATAAGGGGGTGATTAACAACCTTAACCTCAACATTAAACCGGGGGAAAAAGTCGGCTTGGTTGGCCGTTCAGGGGCAGGTAAATCAACCTTAGTTAACTTGCTACTGCGTTTCCACGACGTAGAAAGCGGTCGTATCCTGATTGATGACCAAGTGATCTCAGATGTCACGCAAGATTCACTGCGCAGTAACATCGGCATGGTGACTCAAGATACCTCACTGCTGCACCGTTCGATCAAAGACAACATTCTTTACGGTCGTCCTGAGGCAACAGATGAAGAAGTGTATGCCGCAACCAAACAGGCACATGCTCATGAGTTTATCGAAACCCTAACTGACCCGTTTGGTAATGTTGGCTACGATGCTCAAGTAGGTGAACGTGGCGTCAAGCTTTCTGGTGGTCAGCGTCAACGTGTCGCTATCTCACGTGTACTTCTGAAGAATGCTCCGCTGTTGGTTCTAGATGAAGCAACATCAGCTCTCGATTCAGAGGTTGAAGCTGCGATACAAGAGAGCTTGATTGAACTAATGGAAGGCAAAACGGTTATCGCGATTGCACACCGTTTATCGACGATTGCAGCAATGGACCGTTTGATCGTACTCGACCAAGGTAATATCGTTGAAGAAGGCACGCACCAAGAGCTGATTACACAAAATGGCATCTATGCTCAATTGTGGAATCACCAGACCGGTGGGTTTATTGGAGTGGAAGAAGAACCAAACAAAACAATGATTTAAAAAAACGTAATAACCATGTGGCGGCAGGTTTTTATCTTGCTGCCATTTCTTCATCTAAAATTATAACCCTAATTTGATTAGTATTTACACGCCAAATATCAAGTATGTAAATTATCAATATATACCCCACAAACGCCTTTTGTTTGCGCTCACGTAATACGCACATAGCGACTTGTTCATCCATGTTTAACAATCTCTATAAGAAAGGGATATACAAATGACAACTTAATCAATAGCCAAAAAGTAAACAGACTTGGGTATTTGGGCAGTTATCAAGAAGGAAGAACAAAATATTTAGCCAAGCAGCTCTTTCGCTTCACGAGCCGCGAGTTCATGCATGGCAATCATGTTTACAAAGGCTCTTCCTTTGATTTTCCCTTTTTCCTTAACGAGGATTTTTCCTTGTGATACATAGTCTTTGATGATGCCCAAAGGCAAGCCTGAGATGCGGGAGTACTCTTCGTAAGTCACGAAAGGGGCGGGTATGACTGGGCTGGTGGTTAGCATAGTGGTATCCTTGATCGTTAGTTCAAACACATTCAGGTTCATGCAGCTTTGGCCGGCGGGTGAACCTGAGTACGAGAAAGATTATTAATCCATTTTCAACGAATTTCAATTACCAGAAGGTAAGACATCCACGAATGTGGATTATTTTTTACTTTTTGGTGGCATCTTGTCTAATTTAAAGAATAAAAAAATCCCTGCTTATAACTATTTGTTAGGTTCTGATTTCACAGAAAATCTAAAAATCCTAACAAAGAGTAAAAATCAAAAAGATATGGCTGACTTATTAGATTTGAAAACGTCGCTAATAAGTACTTGGAATACCCATAACCGAACTTCACATGAACTAATGGTTAGGCTTCATTTAGCCCTAGGGATACCTATTGAAGAACTTG
Organism: Vibrio sp. 1F279; assembly: GCF_041439815.1. NCBI lineage: Bacteria > Pseudomonadati > Pseudomonadota > Gammaproteobacteria > Vibrionales > Vibrionaceae > Vibrio > Vibrio sp. 1F279. The sequence goes on from NZ_JBGOOU010000002.1 coordinate 63,917, forward strand.
CTCTTTCTGAAGAGGAGCGAGAAAAACTGCCATTCCGCCCATCAGCAACACCCAAAATTCCAGCACAAGAAGCTGACAGCATCTCTAGCCCACAACACGGGATTGTGATTTTGAAAAGCTACAACCTAGAGAATGGAAAGCTAATGGCTACAGGTGATATGCCCTACGCAAAGCGTATGTTTAACCGGTGGGATTTGAACGAGCTAGCGACCATTGAGGTTGAAACCAACCAAGCGCGTTACTTAGTGGATCAGTCGCAAAACGATGCGGTAAGTGGAAAGTATCTGATTAATATTGATGGCCGTTTGTCTATCAACTCTATTCAGCGCTTACCAAACAAGTTAGCAATCGCATTTTGTGATACCACCATGGAAGTGTCTGAAGAAGATATTAAAGTTGTTGGGCGTGTAGCTGTAGTGTTGGAGAAGGTGTGATGGAAATCGATGACAATTTAAGATCAGCTCTATACCCTATAGCCCCTAAAACATATGAACGACTTTCAAATTCACTACATAGGGCACGGAATATATTAAGTGAATCTGAGCACTTACGTAACGATGGGCAACTATACTCCTCTTTCAATCAGTTTTTCGAGATGTTTAATGCATTAGAAAATCAAGCCACACCATATCAACTTCATCGCCCACTAGCTAAAAGGCTGCATAGTGAAGTATATTCGTTTATCCAGAACATCGATGCTATCCCCCCTAGGATAATAGGAATACTACAAGATCTTGCATCTAAACTTATGATAGCCATCGAAGATTCAAGAACTAACGAACTAGATGAACAAACAAAAGAACAAATAAGACATCTATTAGAAAGAAATAGAAAGCTGTTGGAAGACACACAGCTCTCTGTTCAGAATAGAGTTGATGAGGGGAGTGAAGCTATACGTTCTACCCTTCAATCAGTGCGTGATGAATTAGATACTCATGCGAACCGCGCCGAAATTCAGATACAAAATTTAGTCTCTAAGGCTGATCACCAAAATAAACTCCACCGAGCCGATTTAAAAGAATCATTTAAAGCTTACGAGGAAGAAGCAGCAAACCGAATTGAAGTAAGAATTCAACGAGCTGAAGGGATTGCGGCAAGTCTATCCAAGCAAGCAACAGATGCCAAAGAATTGTATGAGAATATAATATCTGAAGAAAAAGAATCCCTACATACATTCATTACGGAGAGTCAAAGCACCGTTAATGATTCGATTCGTAAAACAGCAGCTGATGCATCTCAAAGAATTCAAAATGCTCAAACTGACGCACAAGAGTCTTTCGACGGCCACCTGAATGAGATCATAGGTACAATAAACAAACGAATTGACGATAAAATAAGTCACTATGATGAAATGAAAAAAGAAATGGAGGCTGCTTTTCAGGATAAAATTCAGACTCTTGATAGACAACTAAGTATCGTAACATCCGGTGTTATGGCTGATCAGCATTTAAAACAAGCCAATACTGAACGATACGTGTACTGGCTATTTCAAGTGGCGGGCTTCGCTTTCATGCTGGCCGCCATTTATGCAGGTTCAGTCTTCTTTAGTGAACTCACGAATATTAAAATCCCTTTCCTACCAAAGCCTGACTTAGTCATTCATGTTGATGGTTCATTAAACAACGGAGCTAGTCCTATTTCTCTTATGTTTATGCGATTGTCGATGATTATTTTACTGACGGCTCCTGCGCTTTATTTGTTGAAAGAAGCTGCTGGCCATCGACATAAAGAGAACCTTTATCGTCAACGTGGCATCCAATTAGCAACCATTTCGCCATACCTTGAAGAGCTAGAAAAAGAAGAAAGAGCAGCAATTAAGAAAGAATTAGTTAGTTCGTTCTTCAACTTCCACGATGGCAAAGCTGACACACAAAACGTACCTGATTTCCTAAGGGATATGAAAGAAGCGGTGGGTATTGCTAAGTCTTTAAATGGACAAAATAAGACGGTTTCTCAGCGCTTTGGGCGTCAACCAAAACAATAACAATATCAGTGCCACCATGTGTGGCACTTTTTGTATAAAAAACTCAAAACGATAATAAATAGCTAGGAGTACACCCATGTTAAAAGGCTTTAAAGGAATGAAACTCGTAGGGCTTACTGAAGAGAAGCTTGGCAGTGGCGAAGATCGTTACGGCTTTCTCATTCAAAAAGGTGAAACGGTCGAACTTGAATACAAAACGGTTCGTGACATGCTCATTCTCACGAATAAGCGTATTATCACCATTGATGTTCAAGGGCTACGCGGTAAAAAAGCTGAATTTTTTATTCTTCCCTACAGCAAGATCACTGCGTTCTCTGTTGAGACTGCCGGAACATTTGACCTAGATGCAGAGTTCAAACTATGGGCTTCAGGACTTGGTGAAATTGAATTTTTGTTTGGTAAAGGCACTGATGTTAAGAGAATTGCCTCACTAATTGGTTCTGGCATTTAGTTCCTCAAGTATAAAAGCGCCAATGGTTAGTACAATAATTAAAGGATGAAAGATGGGTGTTATCGACGACTGGCAAGAACTTATTGCTGAACTCCGCGAAAGCAGTGAAATTGAATGTAAGAGGGCTAAATCAGATCTTCCTAAAGACTTTTGGGAAACATATAGCGCTTTTGCAAATACCTATGGAGGTACTGTTTTTCTCGGGCTAACAGAGCTCGAAGATTGTTCATTCGAAGTTTCTGGTGTTAAAGATACAGATAAAATTAAAAAGGCTCTTTTTGCAAGGCTTGGTAACCCTCAATCAGTAAGTGTCAACTTGCTAGAGGGGGATGGTGATAAGTACGTTGAAGTACTGAATATTGAAGGTAAGAACGTTGTAAAAATTACTGTTCCTAAAGCAAACCGTCAGCAAAAACCGGTGTACATTAATAATAATCCCAAATTAGGCACTTATATTCGTCATCATGAAGGTGATAATCGGGCAACCGATAGTGCGTTACAAAGAATGTGGGCTGAACGAGGGACAGAGCCAAGAGATTCTCTGGTTCTTGTTGATTTTGGAATTGACGATCTTGATATGTCGACCTTACAGAAGTATCGACGCCATTTTCAAGTCCGAGATCCAGAACACCCATTCAACGACTTAGACGACAAAAACTTTCTCATTCGCCTAGGTGGATGGAAAAAGAATAGAACAACTAAAGAAGAAGGCCTAACCTTAGCTGGCTTACTAATGTTTGGGCAAGATATCGCCATAAAAGATCACTTAAGCCACTACCACTTAGATTACATTGAGAGAGAAGCAGCAGAAAAACACGCTCGTTACTCTGACAGGATAACACTTGATGGTACTTGGTCAGGGAATCTATACGATTTTTATCTGAAAGTTTTCAAAAAACTTACGACTGATTTAAAAGTTCCTTTCCATTTAGAAACAGACCAAAGAGCCGAAATAAGCCCGGTACATGAAGCAATACGAGAGGCTTTAGTTAATACACTAGCACATGCTGATTTTTCATGTACTAAGCCCATTACAATAGTCAAACGCCCAGATATGTTTGGCTTTAGAAACCCTGGACTCATGCGTATCCCCCCAGAAGTCGCAATCTTAGGGGGGGAGAGTGATTGCCGAAATAATGCTATTCATGATTTATTCCGAATGGTAGGCCTAAGTGAAAGATTAGGTTCTGGTGTAAATAAAATCTTCTCAAATTGGGACAACCAGCACTGGCAAAAGCCCAAGCTTTACGAAAAAACAGAACCAGAGCAGACCCTGTTAGAACTTAGAATGGTAAGTCTTGTTCCCACTGAAATTGTAAACCAATTACAAAGCCGCTTTGGGGATAAATTCAATGCTCTACCAGAATTAGATCGTATGATTTTAATTACAGCAGCGGCAGAAAGGTGGGTAAATCACGAACGCATAATGCAACTGACAGATGAACACACAAGGGTAGTAACGGTCGCACTACCACGACTTGAAAAATGTGGAATGCTTGAGTCAACAGGTGCTCATAAGGAAAAGTTCTACACATTACCTGGAGTTAAAGTTTCTACTGTAGACGAAGTATTTAAACAAGGAGCTATAAATGATGACGATATTCATCCTTTAGCTATGCCTAGCTCCGAACATTCACCTTCTAGCTCCGAACATATGGCAGGTAGCTCCAAACATTTGATGATTAGCTCCGAATGTTTAGCCACTAGCTCCGAACATTTAAGCTTAGACCCTAAGGACTTTTTACCGACTAGTAAATGTAATAAAAGGGATATATACGGTCGACTAATTATTGAAGGGCTTGATTATCCATTTATCGATGATGTGTCTCAGTTAACACCAGACTTTAGACATGACTTAGAAGAAATGGCCAGAAGTTCGAGAGAAAAAGGAAAACTACCACGCCAAACAATGATAGAGATCATCGCTGCTGTTTGTTCTGGTCATTATGTATCACTGGCTTCAATTGCGATTATTATTGACAGAAACTCGGATAGTTTAAGACAGCAGTATTTAACAAAAATGAGGAAAGAAAAGCTTTTAGAATACGCTTTTCCACAACAACCAACCCATGAGAGACAAGGCTATGTAACGACAATACAAGGTACATCTTCACCTACTTCATAGCTTGTTTGCTTGCACATAGGCCCTGAGTATTTTCAGGGCCTATTCGATTTAAATTATAGGCTCTTTGTCGGTGATACACTAAAAAAACCTTTATCGACTTCGTGACAAATATTGAGCTTCCCTTCTACCTCACCTAACTTTAAACCGATAATATTTTTAGCCTTAATAAAGCCACCGAACGGCGCGGTGAATCGATTTCCTCGCTTTAGAAGCGCATCCACCGACCCATCATTTTTTGGGTTCATCCCTAGCGGCCCATCACCGTTCATTCTGAATATGCTATAACCAGAGCTAACCTGAATTGATTGAAACATAGCGAACCTAATTAGCCTTTTCTAAAACCAGAATCTTAAAAAGTAAACATGTGCCTTAACCTCAATTTAAAAGACGGCTCTAACAAACCATGGATATGCGAATGCTACCCAAATGGCCGCGATGGTAAACGTATTCGAAAGCGGTTTGCGACTAAGGGCGAAGCGGCGGCGTTTGAACGTTTCACAATGAATGAGATCGACGACAAGCCATGGTTAGGGGAAAAGCAGATAACCGTAGGCTAAAAGATCTGCTCGATACCTGGTGGGAGGTTCATGGCCACACGATGAAAACTGGTCAGAACTCATATGATGTTATGGCCAAAACGATCGCAATGCTCAATAACCCCTTAGCGCGACTATTCACGAAAAAAGACTATTTAGCCTATCGCGCTAATCGAGTTAGTCATCATCCTAGCCGTCCAAATATTACTATCTCTGCCGCTACTCATAACATTGAGCTAAAAACCTTACGCGCTATGTTCAGTAGGCTAATAAAGTATGACTTATGGAAGCTGCCGAACCCTTTAGCGGATATTGAGCTTGTCAAAAATGCTGAGAAAGAACTTAGCTACTTAACAAAAGAACAGATACCTGCCGTTCTTAGTGCTATAGCCGCTGATGGCAGCCCTTCAGCAAAGAAAATTTACACCGCTGCTAAAATCTGTTTGGCTACTGGGTGCCGTATAGGGGAAGCTCTTTCCCTTAAACGTTCTCAAGTAACAAGGTACAAACTGACCTACACTGAAACGAAAGGTAAGAAAAATCGATCTGTTCCTATTTCTCCTGCTTTATATGAAGAGATATTAGGGAGTTCAGTAAGTGGGCACGCCATATTCGATGTTTGTTACAACTCCGCTTGGAAATGTGTAAAGCGATCATTACCAAACCATGTACCGGAAGGGCAAGCCACTCACGTTTTTCGACATACCTTTGCTAGCCACTTTATGATGAATGGTGGCGACAAAACGGCGGCAGAGCTCGCTTATGGTCGGGTTTCGTCGGTTATTCTCAATTTTTACGTTTTTGCATCATTCTCCTATTTAATAAAATCAATGATTTATGATAAGTAGCGGATGAGATAGATAAAACCGGTGGCTTTATTGGTGATGATCTTGAACAGACAACGAGCGCTTAATTTATCTTCCATTTTAAAAGTGCGGCGTAATTCACACCAAAATGTTAATTGGCGGTAAATTACACATGGCAGAATGTTATGTCGTAATCATATAATGACATTAACAACAATGACGCTTCGCTTGCGCGTTCTGGAATAAGGCTAGACTTCGGGGGGAGGCTAGCCTTTTTTATGTCTGTTATTCTTCTCCCCTTTCTCGTCTGTTTTCATTGGTTCTATAAACTTCATCGATCCTTTTGTTTTTTTCTTGGCGTTTTTTTCTTAAAATGCGCGCAGTATTCTTTTTAGAGATCAACCATGAACAAAAGTGTCTTAACTAACGTTATTGCGTTAGCACTGCTTGCTGGCGGCTATGCGACAGCAAACCAATACTTGCTTTATGCAGGCCTATTCGCATTTTCTGGTGCTATCACCAACTGGCTTGCGATTCACATGTTGTTCGAGAAAGTACCCGGCCTATATGGTTCTGGCGTTATTCCAGCACGCTTTGAAGAGTTCAAGGCAGCCATCAAACAACTGATGATGGAACAGTTCTTTACCGAAAGTAACATCGACCGTTTTCTTAGTAGTGAGATGACAGGAAAGTCACTCAACCTAGAGCCTGTGATCAAGAAGATCGACTTTAACCCTGCATTCGAATCGCTGGTGCATGTTATCGAAAACTCACAGTTTGGTGGCATGTTGGCGATGGTTGGGGGTACAGAAGCACTGCAACCAATGAAGGCGCCATTTGTTGAGAAGATGCAAGAGTCTGTGATTGAAATCAGCAAGAGTGATTCGGTAAAAAATGCCATCAAGGATGAACTTGAATCACCTGCGATGATGGATGAAATCAAAGAGAACATTGAAGCGATCATCGATCAGCGCTTGAATGAACTGACACCAAAACTGGTTAAAGAGATGGTTCAGACCATGATCAAGAAACACCTTGGTTGGTTGGTCGTTTGGGGTGGGGTATTCGGCGGTGTGATTGGTTTAACCTCTGCCGCAATTACGCTGTAAGGCGGAGAAGTTTATCCGATTGCTCTTTATCTGACGTTCAACAAAAATGGAAGCTTATTGGCTTCCATTTTTTATATCTAAATAACCTTGGTAAGGCGAAAGCAGGTCACTATTTTATGGTGGCCAACAACTCAGGGTTAACACCAAAGCCCTTCTTGTGTTCTTCAATCACCACTTCGCTGCGTGTCTGAATCACACCTGGCAGGGTACCCAATTTCGTTGCCATAAACGCTTGGTACGCCTTCATGTCTTTTACTCGAACCTTGATCATGGTGTCAAAATCCCCCGACAGCGAATAGCACTCTTCGACTTCAGGCATCGTTTCAACCGCTTGGGCAAATTTATCAAAAATTGAAAAACTGGTTTGATCGAGGCGAATATGGATAAACACTTGGACATCGAGCCCCAACTTTTCTGAACAAAGCTCAGCATGATAACCAGTGATGTAGCCCACTTTTTCCAATCGCTTCAACCTATCAGAGCAAGGTGAAGTTGTTAGGTTGACCTGTTTCGCTAGTTCAACAACGGGCAAACGGCCTTTCATATGCAGAATTCTTAGTATCTCTTTATCGATACGATCGAGTTGATGCTGAGACATAATATTCCTTAAACATTCTAGATTGCGCTCAGTATATTCCATACTAAGAGCAATCGAAGAAAACCTTGCTCACACATTTAGAAAACTAAATAGACCATTCCTATTCACGTTAAATATAAAACCGAACAGAGCGATAACAACCCTTATAAATCAAACTCCAGTTATTAACAAATTATTATAGAAATGACCCGATTAACAAATAAGTTGAGCCAGAAACGAAAGAAAGGATATAGGCCAAAGTAAATAATAGAATTCTCAAAGAGAAAGGATGACTCTATTATGAAAACGCAAGAACTCGCATATAAACCTTACGGAATCGGTTCATGGACACACGTAACGGTATCAAAAGATGTTGCCCAAGCACTCGCAAGTGAATACTCAAACTATGGCTGGGAAGTTAAGATTGATGGCAATGTCGTCGAGGCAGAACCTTCACTAAAAGCGGCATAAAAAACGAAAAAACCTCCATCAGGGAGGTTTTTAAATCTAAGTTAGTAAGCACTTACTACAATCTAAGCCAGACCAACTTGGGGAACTGCAGTTCCTGTTTCACAACGACAGTTACACGTTCGACAGAAGTGTTGAGTTTCCATGTCGTAGTACAGGTTTCCACTAAATAGCTTTGACGTCCATTGCATCATACGGCCAGAGGTTGTCTCAGGCTCAGATTCACAACGTTTCATTATAGACTTATGTAGTGTTGTTTTTTTACATCCTTTGCAATAGAGATCAGGCATACCTTTGTCCTATAGGTCTTTAGTGGTTACTGATAATTGACACATGATGTCCAATTCAGTGTAATAATTCACCGAGCTAATAACAAAAGTGAGCGCCAAGTTCAAAAAATAGCCATTTTATCGGTTATTTTTTGACATCAAGCGCTATGAAAAGCCTTTATCTTCTATTTATTTCCCTTCTATCATTTGGTTTCGATTTACATTGTAAACCTCATAACAGCCGTGCTTCTTCTGTATCCTACTGGTTTTTTATAAGACAAAGGTAGTGCCCACATAAAAAAATAGAGCCACCGAAGTGACTCTATTACTTTTATTTTTCAATTTCTTTTTACAATTGCTTTTTAGCTAATGTTCTTTGCTAATTCACATATGTTTTACAATGTAAATTAGTCTAGCTCAACTAGGTTCTTCTTGAACTCAGCGTGTTGCTTTTTCACTTCGTCTTCTGGCTCACCAGTCATTAGACTCACAATAACGATAGAAAGCGTCGATAGGATGATTCCCGGTACGATTTCGTAAACATCGAACCAACCGCCCGTGAACTGCTTCCAAAGTACAATCGTAACACCACCAACCACGATACCCGCTAGAGCGCCGTTACGGTTCATGCGAGACCAGTATAGGCTTAATACGATTGCAGGACCGAATGCAGCACCAAAACCAGCCCATGCGTAAGATACAAGGCCAAGTACTGAGCTATCTGGTGTCATCGCCAGAACAAGAGCAACAAGAGAAATTAGAATAACCGCGAAACGGCCTACACGAACAATCTCTTCTGACGTTGCGTCTTTCTTCAAAACTTGCTTATACAGGTCTTCTGCCATTGCAGATGAAGAAACAAGAAGTTGTGAATCCGCAGTACTCATGATTGCCGCTAGAATGGCAGCAAGTAGGATGCCGGCGATTACTGGGTGGAACATCGCGTTCACAAGAAGCATGAAGATCTTCTCGCCATCGTCTAGCTTAGGTGCGCCAGAGTTCGTCACATAGATTAGACCAACAAGACCCACAAGCATTGCACCAATCATAGACAGTGCAGTCCAGATAACGGCAATGCGGCGCGCTGTTGTTAGGTCTTTATTACTACGTGTTGCTTTGAAACGCGCAAGGATGTGTGGTTGACCGAAGTAACCCAAGCCCCATGCCGCTAGCGAGATGATCGCAATAGCAGACAGTGGCTCACCCTTCGCATCATTCCATAGCGTTAGCAGCTCTGGGTTGATGTTGTGCAGGTCGCTAGATAGCTGACCAAGGCCACCGTTCATTGCTGCGATTGGTACAATCAATAGCGCAGCAGACATTAGCAGGCCTTGGACTAAGTCAGTCCAAGATACCGCTAGGAAGCCACCAAACAGGGTGTACGAAACCACACATACCGTGCCGATGATTACCGCTGTTGTGTAATCTAGGCCGAATACCGTTTCAAACAATTTACCACCTGCTACCAAGCCTGAACTTGTGTAGAAAAGGAAGAATAAAAGGATAAAGAAAGCAGAAATTGTTTGGATCAGCTTAGAATTATCGTTGAAGCGACGAGATAGGAACTCAGGCAGCGTCAGTGATTCAGTCGTAATGCTGTAAGTACGTAGACGTTTTGCACTGATTAACCAGTTTGCCCAAGTACCAACAAGTAGGCCACCAGCAAGCCAAAATGCTTCAAAGCCAGCAGCGTAAGCGTAACCAGGCAGGCCAAGTAGCAACCAACCACTCATGTCTGATGCACCAGCAGAAAGTGCAGCAGGCCATGGACCTAACGAGCGACCACCTAGGAAGTAGTCAGTTGAGTTAGATGTACGTTTGTAAGCAATAACACCGATCGCTAGCATCATAATTAGATACGCAATGAACGTCGTCGTTATTGCAAAACTGTTTTCTATCATTTGATAGTCCTCATTTTGTAGAAAGCCTTCCATGCCTAATTCAATGCAAGGTACTCACCGTAAAGGCAAGCAAGTGCATTGAGTTAGGTATTGAGGCTCCAATGCACTATGAATTAAATCCAAAGATGGAGAAAACCCAACAATGGAAAAAACCAAAAGTGCTTAGAGCCAATTTTACTGAAGGTTAGTGAGCTTCGCTTCCAAGTTCGAGCAAGGTCGCGTTACCGCCCACGGCTGTTATATTTATAGTTCGCGTACGCTCGGTAATGAAGCGCAGCGATAGGTGTGGATCATTAGCAACATTCATTGTCGCCAGATCCGTTTCAGCTACTAAACCGACGATTGCACCGTCACGCTTAGCAAGCTGTAAATTGATAGCTTGTGCCGTTTGCGATTTACCTACGTAACCCACGCTACGTACATCGCAAGACAACAACTGTTGAGCAGCATCATACGAGGCAACTTGCACCAAGTTAGTTGGCAAGTTCGCCGACTTAGCTGCGTCTGCAACTAAGGTATTGAACTGCACATCATCACTGCACAATTGGACGCTGTTACCTGCCAATAGCGCGGCAGTAATCAAAGCCATTGCAGTTTGCAGCGCTGGCACTTTCACTTCGCAATCATCAACAATCACCAAAGCCACACCGCGACCAGCGGCATACAACTCATTGGTTTCGCCCGTAGGACCTGCCATTAGGTGATGTTCAGAAAGCAGCGCAGACGCTTGCTCTAGATGATAAGTCGCCACCGTCGCCAAAGGCGCAGATTGACTTTCGATCTCTGATTTAAGCGCAAGTACCTGAGCACTCTTGTAATCAAAGTCTGTAAGGTTCCATTGTTCCCACGCTAGCAAAGCATCAGAAAAACCTGTCACTTGATGAACCATGATAATGCTCCTTATGCCTTGTCTTGTGATTGAGAGAAATGAACATCAGTAAAGCGGTATAGGTAGTGAGGACCACCCGCTTTAGGGCCAGTACCTGACAAGCCTTGACCACCAAATGGTTGAACACCAACAACGGCACCCACTTGGTCACGGTTGATGTAGCAGTTACCCACACGAACGTGTTTTTCGATCCAACGGTAAGTTGTCTCGTTACGACTGTGGATACCCATGGTTAAGCCAAAGCCCGTTTGGTTGATTTGGTCTACCACTTGCGCTAGCTCACTCGCTTTGAAGCGAACAATGTGTAGCACTGGGCCAAACTGTTCTTCTTTCAAGCAGCTGATGTCATCAATTTCAAAAGCACTTGGTGGAACAAAATCACCATGTTCACAATCACTACCTAGAGAAAGTTGAGCCACCTTCTTCTGGGTATTGGTCATGTTTTCTAAGTGCGCCATTAGCTTCTGTTTTGCGTTTTGGTCGATAACAGGGCCAACATCGGTTTTATGAAGGTGTGGAATACCAACACTCAACTCGTCCATTGCTCCGTGAATCAATCCAACCACGCGGTCTGCAATGTCTTCTTGGATGTAAAGCACACGTAGTGCCGAACAACGCTGACCTGCTGAAGCGAATGCTGAACGAATCACATCACGAACTACCTGTTCAGGCAGTGCAGTACTGTCGACGATCATCGCGTTCTGGCCGCCTGTTTCCGCAATAAACGGAACTGGCTTAGCGTTACGAGTGGCTAATGACACATTGATACGCTGTGCCGTTGGCGTAGAACCAGTAAAGGCAACGCCCGCAATCGCATCATGACTGGTGAGTGCACTACCGATCTCAGCACCGCGACCCGGTAGTAACTGAATCGTTCCAGCAGGAAAGCCCGCTTCATTCATCAGTTCAACCGCGCGAGCTGCAATCAAGCTTGTTTGCTCGGCAGGCTTCGCCACAACCGTATTACCCGCCACTAGTGCTGCTGTAATTTGGCCAAGGAAGATGGCTAGAGGGAAGTTCCAAGGGCTGATACAAACGAACACACCACGACCTTGTCGTGAAGCGATTCGTGTTTGGCCATCAAAACCTTTTAGTTCGAAACCTTGTAGGTTGTCAGCTTGTTTTGCGTAGTAACGGCAGAAGTCGACCGCTTCACGTACTTCATCAACACTGTCGTGAATTGTCTTACCCGCTTCTTGGTGACAAATCGCCACCAGCTCAGCGAGGTTGTCTTCCATCAGGTCAGCCAACTTATCAAGTGCCGCTGCTTTGGTTTCAACCGAAGTTGCGTTCCAATCAGCGAATACTGCGTCTGCGCCAGTGATCGCTGCGGAAACATGATCAAGGTTAGCGAAAGCCACCTTACCCACATGAATACGACGATCATAAGGTGCAGTCACTTTCTCAACGTTCTGATCAGCCTTGATCATGCTTTCGGCAAGAGATTCACCGTTGATCACAGGGCCCGCAGTCCATTGATTGTTTAAGAAGCCTTTTACTTGCTCTTCAAACTGATGCGCTTCGCTTTCAATATCAATGTTCACACCGTAAGAGTTCTTACGCTCAGGGAATACCGCTGGAGGCAGAGGAATCTTAGTGTTGTGCAGCGTATCGAACGCCAGAAGCATATCGACAGGATGTTGCGTCAGCTCAGCGACAGGGCAACGAGCATCAACTAAACGGTGTACAAACGAGCTGTTTGCGCCGTTTTCTAACAAGCGACGTACTAGGTATGGCAGTAGATCTTTATGGCTACCAACCGGTGCGTAGATACGTACCGACTGTTGGTAAGCTTCCATCGCGTGGTTGTAAAGAGAATCACCCATGCCATGTAAGCGTTGGAATTCAAAGTCTTTATGGTCGGTCATAACGGCAATAGCAGAAACCGTATGAGCATTGTGGCTCGCAAACTGCGGGAAGATATTGCCACGAACGCTTGGGCTCAATAGGTAACGCGCACATGCAAGGTAAGCTACGTCTGTCGCTTCTTTGCGTGTGTAAACTGGGTAATCAGTAAAGCCCGCTTGTTGCGACCATTTGATTTCGCTGTCCCAGTAAGCACCTTTAACTAAGCGAAGCGGGATCAAATCACCCTGCTCTTTCGCTAGGCGGTTTAGCCATACTAGAACCGGAAGTGCACGCTTTGAGTATGCTTGAATAACCAGACCAAATTTACCCCAACCTTTTACAAGGTCAGTGCGGTACAGTTTTTCAAATAATTTAAGAGAAAGCTCTAGGCGATCCGCTTCTTCCGCATCAATCGTAATCGCAACATCGAGCTCGACTGCACGGCGCAATAGCTGCTCTAGCGTGTCGCAAAGTTCAGTCAATACGCGGTCTTCGTTCGCCACTTCATAACGTGGGTGAAGCGCAGAAAGCTTGATAGATACCGATGGCGCAGGGCTCGATTTTGAAGAGACCTTCGATTCTGGAGAAACATAGTTGTCTCGACCTACGGCTTCAATCGCCATTAGGTAATCTTTGAAGTATTTGTTTGCGTCAGCTGTAGTCAGTGCCGCTTCACCTAGCATGTCGTATGAATAGGTAAAACCTTTGTCACGCATAGGCTTACCGTTCTTCTGCGCTTCAGCAATGCTGCGGCCAAGAACAAATTGGTGACCCATCACCTTCATTGCCTGGTGCATCGCTTTGCGAATTACCGGCTCAGAAAGCTTGTTCACTAAACGGTTAACCGCTTGACCCGCACTTTGCTCTTTAGATGAAAGTCCAACCACCTTGCCTGTTAGCATTAATCCCCAAGTGGATGCGTTAACAAATACTGAGTCTGAATTCTTTAGGTGAGATTTCCAATCCGCAACGCTTAATTTGTCACGAATCAGAGCATCAGCGGTTGCTGAATCAGGAATACGCATCAAGGCTTCCGCCAGACACATTAGCAAGATGCCCTCTTGAGTATCTAAGCTGTATTCAAGCAACAATGCATCGATCATCTGGATAGAAGTCTTATCCGCACGGATAGCTTCGATCAATGATGTCGTTTTGTCTGTGATCTGCTGCTTTTCTGACTCAGAAGGGGTAGCTAGCGGCAGAAGTTGCTCTAGCCATTGGGTTTCATCCACCATATATAATGGTGAGATAAGCGACCATAGATCAGCAAGCGACTGCTCGTTGAATTCTGGCTTTAACACATCAGTAGCTGTAAACATGCGTTTTCCTTAATCTCACACCCGGAATTAGCCCGGGATCTCTACAATGGCAGCAGTGTATTTAGAGTATATAAGGATTACTTGTCAAAAACTCCGAGTTTTTTGCTAAAAACTCGCTTTATTAACAAAACAAACACAAGGTCACATATGAAACTTTAAAATAATATGCCGTTTTGTTTCACTATTTAACAGAAATTTTCTTTTTGTATTGAGATGGTGACATGCCTTGAAGGCGTGAAAAGGTGTGAGTAAAGGAAGATTGACCGGAGAAACCAGCCAGTTCAGCGACCTGACCTAGGCTGAGGTTACCTTGTTCGATTAAACGACGAGATCGGTCGATACGCTTACCTAACACGTACTGATGCGGAGTAATACCCATTTGATCTTTGAATAGCATGTGGAACTGGCTTTCACCCAAAAACACACTACCCGCAAGCTGCGCGACGGAGATCTTATTTGCTAAATGCTGTTCTATGTAGCGATCCAACGCTTCAAGATCAAAGCGTGAATCTTTGATTGAGGTTTCGAATGCCGAGATGTGTCTTTGCATCAGCGCGATCACTGTATCATTACAGGCTCGGCTTAGTAGCAGATCATTAGGACTCGCCTGCATTTCTTGCACCAACATATGGATAAGCTTTTGAATTTGCGCGTCTAATTGGAAGTAGACGTTCGATGATTCTAACTGATTGATCTTCTCTAGCATCAGAGGGTCATCATCCGTTGGCACTGGCATATTGAGTACTAGGATGTCCGACTGGCCAACCACACCACCGAAAGCATGATCAGAGCTCGCCGTTACCACACAACCTTGACCTGGGCCGACAAGATTGCCTTTACCGCTCACTTCAAATTCAGCCTGACCTTTTAAACCAATCACCACCTGCGAATAATGATGATCGTGACAGTCCATATGCGAAGGCAAAGTTATGATTTCCGCGGGTCGGGGGCCAGTAAGCCCTAGCGGAGACAAGTCTAGGTTTGGAAAGGGTAAAGGTTTTGGCATGACAGCAAAGTACTTAGGTCGACATGATAAGAATAATACTCTGAAATCTGCAGAAGATGAATTTGTAAATGATCATGAGAGTTGTTTTCTCTTCTTCAAAGAAAGATCATTATTGATAACCACGTGATCATGTCTCCGGAAGTATGATCAAGCGAGCCCAAACTACGGGCTTTGTAAAGTCAACCTTCCAATATTTAGGCCACTCTTCCTTGTTCCAAGAGCAAATAAATCTGAACACCAAAAGTCAAAGCAAGTCACAAATGGAAACCAAATGACTACACCATAACGACAATATTTTCTTATATAGCTCAATTATTTCGGTGTAAATATGTAAAAAGTGTATCCGAAGTAGCGAAACTTAGCTTTTGAGTAGATTGGAGGGCAATAAAACGGTATAAAGACGGGTACTGTGTTAATTGCTAATAACTAGTGACTGACAACTAGGAAGTAGACACTTTATTAACGAGCCAATTTTAAATATACAAGTTGCAGGGACCTATGACTAACTTTCGAATTTCAGCGCTTTTACTTGCGCTATCCCCACTTTGGGTATCTGCATCGTTATCAGCTGAAGAACTGAATCAAGTCGATCCCGTTTCAGCTATCGATGCAAAGCTAACAGAGAAAAACTCAGATATTGAGCGTATTTCAGCGACCAAAGTATCGGCAACTGAGACCTTAAAACAACTTCAAAACCAGAACAGTAAGTTGTTACGTGAAGGTGAAGAGTTAAAGGCAAAACGTAACCGAGCTAAATCTGTACTCGACAAACAATACAGTCGCTTACTTGACGATCCAGAAACGGATCTGGTTTCTTTTCAGAAAGGATACCAAGATGCTTGGGCTGCGGTTAAAGAGAATCAATCGTCTCAGCTAGATAATCAGCAAGCGATGAATGAGAACGAAATTTACCTTTCTCAAATTAAGCAAAAGCAAGCTCGTTTGAATAATGAGCTGGCTAACTTGAAAGAATCAAAAGTTGAAGCTCGCGTTAAACGTATTGCAACAGAACTTCGTGAAAGTGCCGTTCTTGAAACGAGCTACACCACCACATGTTCATCAACAATGACACTGGGTGAGTGTATTGCTCAAGGTAAACACCTGACGAAGCAGAAAGCAGTACAAAACTTCAAGAGCAAATTACTTGAACAGCTCACAGAAAGCACTCTTGCGAAGCAAAACTTACAAGGTGTTCAATTGAACATTCATGTTCAAGACAGCCAAGCAATCAAGAGCGGTTTCTCTGGAAACAACTCTTACTTTGTGCAGATGCAAGCTCAACTTCAAGCAAAACCGGAAGCGATTGCAGCATGTAACTTATTGAACGTTTCAACTCGCTACTGTTTAACGGACAGCGACGTTAAGGTTACAAAGAAGAGCGACAAGCAGTGGGCAAACGTGATGGTACGTTCTGATCAGTACAATGACTCAGTAACTATCAACGGCATTAAATACGGCAGCACACCCCTAGAGGTTTCGCTACCGAGCGGTCGTCACCAAGTAACCATTTCAAAAGAAGGTTACGAGTCATACAACCGCACAGTGACTATCAACGGCAGCGATACTATTTGGGTGAAACTCCTTCCTAGTAAAGAAAATGAAATCTAAATA
The DNA here is from genome assembly GCF_041439815.1 of Vibrio sp. 1F279. Taxonomy (NCBI): domain Bacteria; kingdom Pseudomonadati; phylum Pseudomonadota; class Gammaproteobacteria; order Vibrionales; family Vibrionaceae; genus Vibrio; species Vibrio sp. 1F279. The sequence continues at coordinate 80,816 of NZ_JBGOOU010000002.1, forward strand.
TATAAAGCTAAGCCTGATATAAATAGCCGTGCCTATTTCACAAAGCTGAATGAATACTCGCCATCTTGTTGTAGTTATAGAAAGTAGCTTCAAACGAAATGGCGTTTTCGTTAGAATATTCAATTAACCTAAATTACGACTGAAGTAGCCCAACATGCGCCAAGGTTTTCCTACTCTATTATTTGCACTTGCTCCATGCTTAATGACGCCTGCTGTTTTCGCTGAAGCGACATCTCCAGCAATCACGTCATCAGTCATCGACATTGAAAGCTCTCTTTTCGAAGAACATGCCAGTTTAACGGCTATCGAGAAGAAGATGGCGGACAAACAAAATCAAGTCGACAACCAAGCAGAGCAAATGGCACGTCAAGCCAAGTTATTAGCTCAATCAGAGCAAAAACTCGCAACGGCGAAAACTAGCCTAGAGCAAGATTACACTCGCATGATTGATGAGCCAGATTTCGATATCTCACCAGCTCAAAACCGCTTTCAAGATGCCTGGAAATCGGTAAAAGAGCACAAGCTTACGATTTCGGATTCAGAGCAAAAGCTTCAAAGCTTAGTGATGGAACTAGAGGCCATCAAAGCCGAAAAATCGGCTGTAGAAATGTCTATCGCCCATTTGAATCAAGACAAACTAAGAGCAAGAGCTGAGAGATTAAGAAGCGAGGTCACTCAAACACAAGAACATACTGTTAGCTTTACCAACCGCTGTAGCAGCGACATGACGTTAGCTCAATGTTCAGACCAAACGGTGGCTTTGACACTTCAAAAAGCAGTAAAACAATTTCAAAATAGCCTTGTATCCAACGCGACAGAATCAAAAATAGTAAAAGAACACCTAGCGTCTGCATCTTTGAATATTCACGTTCTACAACACAGCGTGAAATCATCTGGCTTCTCCGAAGATAACCGTTACCGAGCAGTGGTTGCTGCGAATTTAGAAACTCGTCCAGATAAGAACACTCCTTGCCGCTTACTTGGCATTCAATCCTCAAACTGTTTCGATCAGAGCGATCTGCAAGCCGATGATCAGCAGAAAGAAGTTGCTTGGGTTAACTTGGTGGTTCGCTCAAATCAATATAATGACAAGGTTTCTATCAATGGTGTGAACTATGGCAGCACACCGGTGGAAGTGATGCTACCGACAGGGCAGCACATGGTTACGATTGAGAAAGAAGGTTACCTTTCTTTCCACCAAGAGCTGAAAATAGCCCGAGATCACAACCTAAGAGCAGTATTACAAGCGAAGCAGAACTCACTGAATGTGGGGACTAAGTTTGCTGACCCAATGGGCAATGGTGCTCAAAGTCCAGAAATGATTGTGGTTGGATCTGGGACTTACCTACTCGGTGAAAATAACGCTGAGCAAGTCACGATCAAACAGCCATTTGCATTAGCGGCAACCCCAACTCGTGTTCAAGACTTTAAAGCATTTGTGAAAAATACGGGTTACCAGACCGACGCAGAGCTTATGAACACTTGTGATACCTTCGTGAATGCAGAAATCACGACTGTGTCAGACAATGACTGGAAAGCTCCTGGTTTCAAGCAAGTCGATAACTCTCCCGTTGTATGCGTCAGCCAAAGCGATGCGAAAGCGTACACACGTTGGTTATCTAAAAAAACAGGCTTTACTTACCGTCTACCAACACAACAAGAGTGGGAAGCGGCGGCAAGAGCGGGTCAAGATACCAGCTTCTGGTGGGGCAACAAATTCCGTTCAGGTAGAGCTAATACTGGTTGGTCTGGTACACAGTGGTCAAACGTCAGTACTTCTCCTGTTAAATCATTCTTGCCAACGCCAACGGGTTTCTACGACATGGTAGGTAACGTTTGGGAATGGACTGCAACCCAAAAAGGCATCGCTAAGGGGGGCGCGTGGAGCTTCTCTCCTGAAGAGGCAAAAGTGTTTGCTGAACTGTACGTTTCGCCTTCTACTGCCGCTAACTACTTAGGATTCCGAGTATTACGAGAGCTATAAGCTCTTGGTATTACTCAAAGCCCTCAAATATTTACCTTAGATTCTCCTAGTATCCGGTTGAGTCAGTGTTTATAGGGGAATTCCCTCCTTATATTCGATCTCACCTAGGAGTAAATTCGTCGATAGAGTAGTAAGTCACTCTGGGTATCTATCTGATACCTCAGCTTAATTTACATGACCCTCGTAAATTAAGCTGGAAATCTTCTACGTGTCGACAAGTTATATCTTGTCTTTGGCCAGCCCTTCTTCAGGCTGGCTTTTTTTTGCTTTTTTCTCATCCTTTTTGTTTAGCTATTGATCAATAAAGGCACACTTAAACAACATGCCGTTCAATCATTAATCACACTCCATTTTTGATGCATAACTCGACTTCTAATTGTCATTGCAGCTCTATAAGAAACTGATATCATTGCAACACTCCCTCTTACGAGATAAAACCTTGCCGGATCCCCTCAATTCCATACATCGCTCTTTATTTGAACAACTTCCAGGTTGCTGGGGGTGCAAAGATACTGACTCTGTCTTCGTGTATGCCAACCTTGCTTACAACCAATTAATTGGCTTAAAACCCAACGAAACTTGTACGGGCTTAACCGATTTCGATATGCCTAGTCAAACAACCGAATGCGCGCAGGATTTCAGGGCTCAAGACAAACATGTAATGGATACACGCAGTACTCTTAAAATCCTCGATATTCACCCTTATCCAGACGGACGCTGGCACGCCCATATTTTTACTAAAACCCCTTGGCTTGATGGGAATGGCGAAGTTCAAGGCACCATTTTTTATGGTCAAGAACTCACCGACACCGCCATCTTAGAAGTAGGCCATTGGGTGTGTCAGGCGACTTGCGAAAAAGACAATCAAGTGTCCATTGCAGGATCAAAGCCACGCATATCAAAGCTCAAAAAGCGACTCACTTCGCGAGAATCAGAAGTGCTGTTCTTGCTGCTATTCGGCAAGAAACCACAGTACATCGCGTCTACGTTGAACATTTCAATCAAAACGGTCGAAGGGCATGTCGCCAGGTTGAAACAGAAATTTGATGCGCGCAGTAAAAGCCAGTTGATTGAGTATGCGTTGGACTCGGGGCTAGGCTCTATGATCCCAGAAACCCTGCTTAAAAAGCAGATCTCCGTTGTTCTGCACAGTGACTAGATATTGGTTTGATGAGATGCAGACAAAAAAATACCGTTGATAAGTCTAATCAACGGTATTTTGGATCAGTTAAGCAGTTAAGCCATTAAGCAAATCAAGGCGCTAGGCGGTCGATATCCCAACGGCTATCTTGGCGTGAGAACAAGAAGCGATCATGCAAGCGGTGCTCGCCACCTTGCCAAAACTCAATGCTATCCACACGCACACGGAAGCCACCCCAGAAAGAAGGCACAGGAATCTCTCCTTTCGCGAACTTCTGTTTAAGCTCTAGATATTTGCCTTCTAAAATCCCACGAGCAGAGATACGGCTACTTTGCTTACTTGCAATTGCGGCCAATTGGCTCTCTTTTGGTCGTGACGAGAAGTACTTCATATTTTCCATTGCTGTCAGTTTTTCAGCCGTGCCCGTAATATGAACTTGTCGCTCAAGAGGGTGCCAAGGGAAATGCAAACTGATTTTGCTATTGTGCTCTAGCTGGTGCGCTTTACGGCTACCTAAGTTGGTGTAAAAAACGAAGCCGTCTTTATCAACATTCTTTAGCAGAACAATTCGCTGGAATGGCTGACCATTTTCATCAACCGTAGCAACTGTCATGGCAGTAGGGTCCGTCAACTTAGCTTCAATAGCTTGCTCTAGCCATAGATTGAATTGCTCAATCGGGTCTGCGGCTAAGTCTTTACGTCTCAATCCACCCTTAGCGTATTCGCGACGAATATCGGTCAGTTCCATTTGCTTGCTCCTTTCAATTTTTTTTGATTTTGCGCTGTAATCCTTTGAAACACAAGTCTAAGCCATGGTTTTGTCTCACAGAAGGTGCTCTGTGTTAACAAGATCTCGGTACTCTATCCATCATATTGATAATCTTTATACAAACCGATGACATGCTGAGATCCTAGTGACTAAGATACTGCTTAACATAATGACTCCCTTCGTTTTATACTCATTGTTATTGGGGGCTATTGGGCTGAGCGCAACTCATTTTTTGGCAGTACAATTTCAAGAAAAAGTGGTCACTCAAAAGCTCAACGAAGCAGCCAATAAAGCGAACCTACAAATCGACTCTGAACTGGATAAATTCAAACAGATCCCTGATTTGCTCAGCCATGACCCACGTCTGCTCTCTTATTTTGACTCATCACCACAAACAGACAAGATTTCCGCTGCGCAGCTCAATCAATTGCTATTTGAATGGTCGAATCAAAGCCAAGCTGACACCATCTATATTCATGACCCGAGCGGTACTGTGGTCGCTTCCAGTAATTACCAGAAGCTCGGTACTTTCGTGGGTGAGAACTTCTCATTTCGTCCTTATTTTGCGTCCGCGATTGAAGGTAACAGCACACACTATGTCGCACTGGGTGCTCGCTCCAACGTACGCGGTTACTTTTTGTCTTCGCCTCTGTATATAGAGAATGACATTGTTGGGGTTATCACCGTTAAAGTGAGTCTAGAGAACCTTGAAAACATCCTAACCAGCGATGATTTTGAGATTGTGGTACTCGACTCTAACCAAGTGGTTTTTCTCTCCAGCCAAACTCAGTGGCTTTATCACTCGTTGTTGCCATTAAGCCAGAAGCAACAAACCGATATCGCCCTGCAGCGCCAATACGGTCAAAGCGAAATTTCGATCATAGAAGCTTTTCGCTCTTCCAACTATCAACCACAAGTTAACGACGCCAATCAGCCCAACAACATTCAACCAAATCGAGTACAAAGAGAACTCACGGCAAACCGATTGTTTAAACTTGGACCGTTCAATCTTTACCCCGCAACCTTCAGTAACAATCAGTACCAAGTTGTCGCATTAAAAAAGGCCGAAGCAGAGCTTATTAAAGTGCTGCAGATCGATGTCATCTTCGTGGTGATTTACAGCTTGGTGATGCTCATCGCGTGGTCTTGGCGACAGACTTACGTCGCGAAAGTGGCGCTAACCCGGCTCAACCAAAACCTAGAACAAACCGTTGATAAACGTACTCACTATTTGAAGAAATCCAATCAACAACTTCAGCAAACCATTTTTCAATACCAAGCATCGCAGTTAAAGCTGAAGCAGACAGAACAAGAGCTGACCCAAACAGCAAAATTAGCGGTACTCGGAGAGCTGTCAGCCAGCATTAACCACGAAATCAACCAACCGCTTGCAGCGCTTCGAACTTATAGCGAGAACAGCTTAAAGCTGCTTGAAATGGAACGGACAGATTTAGTGAAGAGCAATCTTGAGAAAATGATTGGCCTCAACAACACCATTACCGACATCATAGCGCGACTCAAAGTCTTTACTCGCAAGGTCACTAAACAAGAACATCATGTCGCGAACCTGCACCAAGCGGTCAACAACGCCACCAGTATTCTCAGTGCGCTGATGATCAAGCAAGGCATTACACTAAGACTAAGCACGGTGCCAAATCACATTAATATTGCCATTCATCCAACCGAACTCGAGCAAGTACTGGTGAATCTGGTTCACAACGCGACCCAAGCGCTTCAACAACACGTTCTTGAACAGAAAATCTTGCAGGAGCAACAAAACTTGGAAAACGTTGACCAACCGGCCAGCCCACAGATAGGCATCGAATGGCAATTGCATCATAATTCTTGTCAGTTGATCATTTGGGACAACGGAATTGGCATGCCGGACGATAAGCTAGAACAGCTTTTCAACCCGTTTTTTACCACTAAACCGGAAGGCCTAGGGCTAGGGCTTTCAATATCGAAACGGATTATTGAAGCTTATCACGGCACGATCAGCGCCAACCGATTAGAGCCTTCAGGCATGGTATTCTCGCTAAACATCCCGTTATATAACGATAAGGGCTAACGTGCCGTTGTTATCGTTGATTAGAAAATGAATTTTACATACTGCTAATTTCACACATAGCTAACCTCACATACTGTTAAGGATTCGACTTTTGCACCCTCTGCCTAAACTCTATTTTGTCGATGATGAACCCGCCATTCGAGACTCCGTAGAGCAAGCCATGCTCATTGAAGGCATCGATATTGCCTGCTTCCCCAATGCCATTGAGGCACTAAAGAGAATAGATGTGACGCAAGCTGGGATTGTCATTACCGATATTCACATGCCAGTGATGGATGGCATTCAATTGACACAAAAGCTGCTGAATCAAAACCCTCATTTTCAGATCATCGTACTGACAGGCCATGGGGACGTGCAAACAGCCGTATCCGCAATGAAAGCTGGCGCTTATGATTTTTTGGAAAAACCGTTTGTGGTCGATGCCCTGCTGACCGCAGTAAAAAAAGCATCGGATAAGCTCGCTTTGGTTGAAGAGAATAATCTATTACGTAAAGAGTTGGCGGTACAGAATCAGGTGGGCCCAAAACTGATTGGTCAATCGCCATCAATGCAGGCATTACGCCGAGAACTGATCTCTCTAGATACCAAAACTAACCCACTTCTACTGTTCGTCGGTGACTTAGGAACGGGTAAAAGGGTCACGGCGCAGTACACGCACGATCTTCACAGCCATCAAGCTGCAGAGCTTTGCCCTGTTGCTGCGTTTAATTTGCCACGCAGTGACGAAGCGACATTCCATCAGTTTGTTTTGCAACTGTTCTTGAAACATCAGGGTGGGACACTTTATATCCATGAAACAGAAGCATTAACTCAAGACCAATGGCAGTGGCTAGCGAACCTAAAACCCACTCTACTTCGTGAAAACTCATGCAAGACCAGTGCAACTTGTATCATTTTAGCAACCACAATACTTCCTACTACAATGGTAAGTGAGTTCCGTCGATTTGATTTGCTACCGCTAGCGCAACGAATAGAAGATATTGGTTCTTTGTTTAAACATTTTGCTCGTGGTGCGGCAAGTCGATATCAGTTACCCCCACCGGTGATTACAGAAAAAGAGGTTCAACGATTGATCGCCACTCACTGGAGTGAAAATATTCGACAGCTTCGCCAGCATGCAGAACTCAGAGTGTTGACTAAACCCAAGCTGACATCGCTTGAATCAGAGCCTAATCATAATCAAGATCAAAGCGATAAGAGCCACATCGTTCTAAAGACTGAAGAGCAACAACTGTCATTAAGCCAACGAACCGATAGCTTTGAGCAAATCCTCTTGATAGAGGCACTACATCGTCATCAAGGGCGCTTAAAAGAGGTACAGCAAGAACTGCAAGTATCGCGAAAAACGCTTTATGACAAGCTGAGAAAACACCAACTTGATAAAACAGATTTCAAAAAACAATAAGAGTTAAAAAATATATAAATTCAAAGATTTAAAGGAGCAAAGCCTTAACATTTATCAAAAGTAAGAATACACTCACAAAGCTTGCACTTTTATTTAGCGAACAAGGACTGTTATGAGTCAGAAAAATTTCAGCAAATTGAACGAGACCGAACTTGAGTATGTCGATGACAAAACAGCGGCACTGCTCCTCAATACGCCCACCAGTGCGCGTATTATGTTGTGGGTTATCGTTCTGTTTTTTGTCGCTGCTATTGGTTGGTCTGCTTGGGCTGAAATCGACAAAGTGACTGTTGGCCAAGGCAAGGTGATCCCTTCCTCTCAGATTCAGGTGGTGCAAAACCTTGAAGGTGGTTTGGTTAAAGAAATTTTAGTCAAAGAAGGGCAACGAGTTCAAAAAGGGCAACAATTACTATTAATAGATGACACTCGATTCCGCTCTGACTTTCGTGAACGTGAGCAACAAGTTGCGAACTTAACGGCTAATGTACTCATGCTGTCCGCCTCACTGACCAGTGTGGTTATCAATGAAGAATTCTCAGTAAAAGAGTGGAAAAAAAGTGTCTTACTCGATTATGGTAAACTCGCCTTCCCACCACTATTCTACGACCTTCACCCCAAATTGGTTAATCGCCAAAAAGCAGAATATCGTCAAGATCTGAATAACCTGAAGAACCAACTTTCCGTTTTTGATCAACAGGTTGGACAGAAGCAACAAGACCTAGTTGAAATAAAAGCGCGTGTTCAGAATTTAAGACAGAGTTACAACTTTGCCCGCCAAGAGCTGGATATTACCAAGCCTCTTGCTGATGAAGGGGTGGTGCCAAAAATTGAACTGCTCAAGCTGCAAAGACAAGTTAACGACACTCGTCGAGAAATGACCTCTAGCGAACTCAAAATCCCTCTTCTACGTTCAGCAATCAAAGAAGCGATGCTCAGTCGTATCGATGCTGCACTGAACTTCCGATCAGAACAACAAGAGAAGCTAAACCAAGCACAAGATAAGCTCTCTGCAATGACGGAATCAGCGGTTGGCCTTGAAGACAGAGTTAATCGTACTGTAGTAGTTTCTCCAGTAACAGGAACCGTCAAAACGCTTGGTATTAATACCGTAGGCGGTGTTATCCAACCGGGTATGGACATTGTTGAGATTGTACCAACTGAAGATTCCCTATTAGTTGAGGCGAAAATTGCTCCACAAGATATCGCATTCCTCCGTCCAGAATTGAGCGCTGTGGTTAAATTCAGTGCCTATGACTTTACTAAATATGGTGGTTTAGTGGGTGTGTTAGAACACATCAGTGCTGACACCACTCAAGATGAAGAAGGCAATAGTTTTTACATCGTGCGTGTTCGTACCGAGAAGTACAGCTTTGGGGCTAATGAAGAGCTGCCTATCATTCCTGGTATGACCGCTTCTGTCGATATCATCACCGGCAAAAGAACCGTGCTTGAATATATGTTGAAGCCAATTTTGAGTGCTCAAAACAATGCACTAAAAGAGTAAGGACGGTTAATGCTTGATAACGTCTTCCTACGTGCAGTGAAAAAACAAGAGCAGCAGCAATGAAGTCTCGGTTTTCGTTATTGCTACTGTTCCTTACCTCTTTTACTTCCGGGGCACTGAACAAGAGTGACCAAAGGTGGATCGACGCAGTCTCTGTAACCTACGGAGAAAGAGCAGGGAAGCGAGTGTCGACATGGCGCTCAAATATGACGTCGTACGCAGGGTTAAGTGAAAAAGAGAAACTCGATTCGGTAAATCGGTTCTTCAACCAAATGTACTTTGTCGATGACAGTATACTTTGGGGAAAGAATGACTACTGGGCGACACCGCTGGAATTTTTGGGCAGTAACGCGGGTGACTGTGAAGATTTCACTATCGCAAAATACTTCTCTTTACTTGAACTCGGCGTCCCAGATAAGAAATTACGATTAGTGTATGTAAAAGCACTTGAGTTAAACCAATTCCATATGGTGTTGGCTTACTACTCTACACCCAGTGCAGAACCACTAATTTTAGACAACTTAAACCCTGAAATAAAACGCGGCTCCAAGCGCAGAGATCTACGACCGATATACAGCTTCAATGGTAAAAACCTATGGTTAATCAAGTCGGCGGCAGGCAGCGGCAAGTTATCAGGAAAATCTTCAAGATTGAGCTTATGGAACGACTTACGTTCGCGTGAGCGCTCTCTAAAATTAAACAAACCCATTATCAATTACGATGAGTAGGTACAATGACTTTATATAAACAGCTTGTGGTCGGAATGGTTGCGGTTTTCATATTACTGATGACCTCAGTTTTTATGATCGAATTCAATACCACCCGTGACTACTTAGAAGAGCAGCAACGCTCTGAAGTAAATAATACCATTAATACTGTTGGACTGGCGCTCGCCCCTTACCTCGAAGAAAAGGATCAAGTGGCTGTAGAGTCTGTTATCAACGCACTGTTTGATGGTAGTTCTTACTCTGTCGTACGATTGATTTTTTTAGACACAGGAGATGATATTCTTCGTTCATACCCTGTGAAACCAAGTGGTGTCCCACAATGGTTTACCAACCTGAATTTGTTTAAACCGATTCATGATCGCCGCGTGATTACTAGTGGTTGGATGCAACTTGCTGAAGTTGAGATAGTGAGCCACCCAGGCCCAGCCTATACTCAGCTTTGGGAGGCATTTACACGGCTAGTGACCTTCTTTGGAGCGATTTTCTTACTGGGTTTGATCTCGATTTCATGGATACTCCAACGAGCACTACGTCCGCTGTCATTAATCATAAAAAAAATGGATCAAATCGCCAAAAATCAGTTCGGTGAGCCTCTGGTTCGCCCTAAAACAAAAGACCTCATCTTAGTCGTCGACGGTATTAACCACATGTCGACTCAAGTTGAACTTGCATTTAAGAGCCAAGCACAAGAAGCGCAACGACTTCGTGAACGCGCGTATATCGATCCTGTATCTCAGTTAGGTAACCGTGCTTACTACATGTCTCAACTAACTCAGTGGTTAGAAGAGTCTAGTTTAGGTGGTCTGGCGGTGCTAAAAGCCGAATTTATTAGTGAAGAATATGATGACAAAGGCTATCAAGAAGGCGATGCCTTAGTTCACCAATTAGCTGAACAGCTACAGGCTTCTATTTCATCTCCAGATATTACTATCGCTCGTATTTCTAGTGATGAGTTTGGCTTCATTATGCCGAGCATTGATGAAAATGAACTGAAACTCGTCGCGAGCAGCATCGTAAACTGCATTCAAAATCTAGGTTCAGATCCAACAGGTATGGCAAATCCACACATAGCTCTCGGTGTGACATACAGCAAGAAACGTAAAACCAGTACTGAAATCATGTCTTTGGTCGATAACGCACTGTCTAGCGCGAAAGCTAACCGTGAGCTCGCTTACGGTTACGTAACTGCTGACGACCATGGCGCTGTAATGGGTAAACAGCAATGGCGCATGTTGGTCGAAGAAGCAATCATCAATGACCTAGTAACTTTCCGCTTCCAAGCTGCAAATAATAGTTTTGGCAAAACCTATCACCAAGAAGTGTTCTCTGCGATTGAGAAAGAGGGGGTTCGTTACGGTGCCAACCAATACTTATACGCATTAGAACAGCTTGAAATGAGCCACATCCTCGATCAATACGTTATCGAGAAGATGATTGATAAACTGAATGCAAAAGAGCTTACTAGCCCCGTTGCTATCAATATCTCGCCAAGCAGTATTTCTCAGCCAAGCTTCATCCGTTGGATCGGAAAGTCTCTTGAGAAAAATGCGTCAATCGCTCATCTGTTGCATTTTGAAATTCCAGAAAACTGTTTCGTCAATGTTCCTCACTACACGGCACTATTGTGTAACACCATTCGCAACGCTGATGCGGTGTTTGGTGTTGATAACTATGGACGCAACTTCCAATCGCTCGATTATATCAACGAGTACCGCCCTAGCTATGTGAAGCTGGATTACCTATTTACTCATAACCTTGATGACGAAAAACAGAAATTTACGTTAACGTCTATCTCAAGAACGGCTCATAACCTTGGTGTGACGACTATTGCGTCACGAATTGAAACTCAGACTCAGTTAGATATTTTGTCTGATAACTACGTAGAAGTGTTCCAAGGCTTCATTGTTGATAAATAGTTGTAAGGTTATATCGCATGCAAGATCCACTATTAAACTCACTGATCTACGTTAGTCGGTATTACGGGTTAGCTAACTCGCCCGAAGCGTTGATCAATGGGCTACCACTCTCAGATGGAAAGCTAACCCCTTTCCTATTCCCTCGCTCTGCAGAGCGTGCGGGGTTAGTGGCCAAAGAAAACCGTTCCGATCTAGAAAACATCCCTCACTTAATTCTGCCAGCCGTATTGTTACTCAAGCAAGGTGAGGCTTGCGTTCTTAATAGTATCGATATTGAGAAGCAAGAAGCCGAAATCATCACAACGGAAAGTGGGATGATGCCAATCGTCATCCCAATCGAAGAGTTGAAAGAGCAATTCATCGGCCGTTACTTCTTAGTAAAGAAACAATTCCGTTATGATGAACGCTCACCAGAAATTTTAAAAACGCGCGAAGGTCACTGGTTTTGGAGCACAATTTGGCAATCTAAAAAAATCTATCGAGATGTGCTGATCGCATCAATTCTAATCAACCTTTTCGCTATTGCAGCTCCAATGTTTACTCGTTTGGTGTACGACAAAGTGGTACCAAACCTTGCGTTTGAGACGCTATGGGTACTCGCGAGTGGTATTTTTGTCGTCTTCCTCTTTGACTTGCTTTTAAAGTTAATGCGAAGCTACTTTATTGACGTTGCGGGTAAGAAATCCGATATCCTGATTTCATCTAAGTTGTTCAGTAAGGTGCTCGGGATTCGCATGGAAGCGAAGCCTGCTTCTGTCGGTGCTTTTGCTAAAAATCTGCAAGAATTCGAGTCAATCCGTGAGTTCTTTACTTCGGCAACAATAGGCTCATTAATCGATTTGCCATTCGCTCTTATGTTCCTGGCGTTAATTTGGTTAATGGCTGGCAACCTTGTGTTTGTTCCTGTCGTTGGCGTGGTGATACTGATCATCTATGCGTTGTTAATACAAGGCCCGCTGCGTCGTACCATTGAAGAAGGCTCTCGCCTTGCTTCTCAGAAGTACGCAAACTTAATTGAGAGTTTAGCGGGGCTAGAAACCGTTAAGCTATTCAGCGCTCAAAGCCAGTTCCAATTCCGCTGGGAAGAAGCTGTTGCGCACATGGCGAACTGGAATATCAAGAGTCGTCGTATTACCGATAGCATCCAAAATACTGCTGGCTTTGTTCAACAAAGTACCAATGTGGGAATGATTATTTTTGGTGTGTACCTAATGGCAGAAGGCACTCTTACAATGGGTGGCTTGATTGCCGCTACTATGTTGAGTGGTAGAGCAATTGGTCCTCTTGTCCAGTTATCATTGCTTTCTACGCGTTATAACCAAGCGAAGTCATCAATGACCTTGATTGAACAAGTCATGTCGATGCCCAGTGAACAAGAGGAAGGTAAGCGATACATCCACCGCCCTATTATTCAAGGGCATATCGCGCTTGATAAAGTAACATTCCATTACCCTGATTCGCCAATCGCTTCTATAAGAGACCTGACTCTTAATATTAGTCCAGGTGAAAAGGTCGCGATTATTGGGCGAATTGGTTCAGGTAAAAGCACACTTGAACGCCTGATTATGGGCCTGTATAAGCCCACAGAAGGTCATGTTCGCATTGATGACACCGATATGGAACAACTTCACCATGTCGACGTACGACGCAATATAGGCTGTGTGCCGCAGGACAGTAACCTATTCTATGGCACGGTAAGAGACAACATTACCTTGGGACGCCCGTTGGTTGACGATCGTGATGTCATGGATGCTGCCAACCGTGCAGGTGTAACCGCTTTTACTCAGCAAGATCCGGCAGGCTTAGAACGCCAAGTAGGTGAAGGTGGTGGTTTACTCTCAGGAGGTCAACGTCAGTCGATAGCCATAGCTAGAGCCTTCCTAGGGCGCCCTCCTGTATTATTGATGGACGAACCTACCAGCGCTATGGATAACCGTTCAGAGATGCACATTAAGCATCAGCTGAGCCAGCTGTTACCTAGTGAGACTTTGATTCTTATCACCCACAAAACGTCGATGTTGGATATCGTGGATAGAGTGATTGTGATGGAGAAAGGCAGTATTATTGCCGACGGACCAAAATCACAAGTTCTGTCAGACTTGAAGCAAGGAAAGGTAAAAGCGGCAAGTTAAAGCGCTCATGTGACTTAAAGAATCGAACTAAGTCAATATCAGCAAAAGCAAAGGGGGAGCATCAGCTCCCCCTTTCTTATTTGTTCTAATGAACAGAAAACTGCTCGAACCGCTCTATTCAGTCTTGGGCAATTTCAGAGTCGCTCAATTACAATGAGATATCTTCTTTCTCCATTTTGAAAGAACATTGAATTTCATATTGATTGAACGAGAAAACACTGCCGCCGTGCGTTCGCTTAGTCGTCACCATCTCATCACCAAACAAAACAGATACACGGGTGTACACTTTCTCGTGCGCCTCTATTGTGCACTCGGCAAGGTTTGTTTCAAATTCAGCTTCGAGTGTATCCAACTGCGATTTAGTCTTCTCTATCGCTTGATTGTTTTTTTCTCGTTGCTGCTCAATCTCCAACGCTTGCTCTTCGCTTCTTTCCGCTTTTGGTCGCTTCTTAAATTCGAGTTCTTGACGGATGACGTCCATGGTTTGTTCTTGAGCGTGCTTATAAATCTCTTTCAATTGAGCGATCTTTTTTTGATATCCCTCGAAGCGAGCAAAGCCATGAACCTTAGTTGCTGTATCCCCTTCAACGCCTAAGAAAACACATTCGACTTTACCGCCGACTTTAGCTTCACCGCCACTAAGTGTGCCATGCTTCTTAAAGGTATCCATCACAATGAGGTTGTTGCCACAACGAATGTCGTTACTCATGCTATGTAGGTTGAGTAGAATGTCATTGGCGGTTTGCAGTTCAGTATTCTGTGCGTAGCTTGCTGTGATAGAGCCTTTACTAAGTACCTTACAACTTTTTGGCTCATCCTCTTTGGTCGTATGACCAATAATTCCTTTCGCGACTTTTATATCCCCCTGAGCCTGAACTTCTGCAGATTCAATAAAGCCACCAACAGTAATGCTTCCGGTCGCCTTCACTATCATTCCAGGTTCTATATTCCCAGAGACAAACACATTACCTTTGAATTTAACGTGCCCAGTAGATACGTCGACATTGCTAACACATAAGGCGTCATCCACTTCGATACTTCGCTCTTTAATAATGGGCAGACCAGAGGATGAAGAAAGTAATAAATTAGGGTCGTCAGGGGAAATGTGGGTGCCTTTTCCTGGCTTAATCAAACTGTCTTGGCCCGGAAGGGGTGGGATAATTCGACCTTGGACGGTAAAGCCCGCAATACCCTTGGTGGCAGGAGTTCGTTTCATTAGCGGGTCATTCTGACCAACGGTAATGGTTTCGCCGAGATCTCGCATATCGATCTTACCGGCGTCTTTACTGCGAGGCTTTAATACTTGATGAGTAATATCTTCAACCAATGCTGAAAACTTAGCATCTTTACCCTTCACAGCTGGAGAACCTTTGGCAACGGGCTGAGTAAATTTTTCACCCGGCTTTAGCTTGCTGCTCATCATCAATACTTTTCTAAGTGCTAGCTTATTAATTCCTTTCGTTATGTGAGCCTGAGCCAAGCAATGAATGATATCGCTGCCACGTAATGCCTGCCCATTATATGCCCCAGTTACAACAAGACTTGCGAGCATCTCATCATCAGACAGTTCAACCGTAACACTGGAATTACGAACTTCAGCAATCAATATTCCTTGATAAGCTTCTCCCTTACCTTCTTTAGCAAGAGTGACAAAACGCAGTATCTCTTCTTCGAAAATAAAATAGTTTGATGCGTTCAAAGCTTCTAAGGTTGTTGGTAATGTCTTATTGTCAAAGCTTGCGTTGACCACAAACCCAGACGGCAGACATGCCATCACTTGCTTCCTATCTTCCGACAATGTAACGATGCTATCCCACATTCGAATTGTGTACCCTTAATAACTCTGTTGTTATGCAGTCTATATAATTCGCTCAGTGCTTAGAATCACTACAGTAGAATAATCAGCGTCACATCACTTACTTTCGATGTTGCAAAGGGACTCATAAATAAGACTGACCGATTCTAATCTCTTCTTCACCTTTACAAAAAAGATTCTTTCACGATTTTTTCAAACTATGAGTATTGGGTACGAGCATAAGATCGCAATACAGCGACGGATCTTCATCACCAAACGATTCGGGATGAATTGATGTGAGAATACAGAATTAGACCTTCCAAACAACGGCGATAATTAGATTGGTAGAATTGAGATAGGAAATGAGCGTCATGATGGACATGTTCAACAAAGTGAGAAATTGCATAAAGATTGGATAATTGAAATTACATAGGTCATTACATACTGCTGTTCAGTTTACAGTGTAAATCCGGCATTCTAATTTACACTGTAAATCTAATTAACAGCTCGACATATGCTCTGTCGTTCCAAATTTAGTGACAATCGTTGATCTACCTATTTACAGTGTAAATTTGATAGTAGAGTACCGACATCTTTTCTAAACTGTAGCTCAGCTTGTTTTCGTCCGACTAGATTAAACTGTTCGACACAAGTCCCCCACTCTTTCTGCTGCACGACTTTCGCGATAAGTAAGTCTGAAACAACGAAACCTGTATCGATTATAGCGTCAGGTTCAGCTATGTGAGCTTGATGACCATTACTCTGGAGAATCAAATTCAGGGCACTGAAACCAATGCTGTCGTAACTATTACCACCATCGACATAATTCCTGAGGAGTTGGATTTCAGACTCTGCTATAGATTCCGCTTGCCTTGGCAATAATGCGCGCACCATATCAACCTCGAGAGAAGCCAAAGAACCAGAAGTGAGAAAACAGAAACTACGTTCAAAGTGACTTATCAGATTGTAGATCCAATTCTGTGCGTTTTCATTAAGTGGCTTAACCATCAATACCGAGTGACAGCCGCTTGCTTGATCGCGCTGGTGGCCAATGTGCATAGGTACAAAATCGTTATCACGCCAGAATGAAATTAATTCACTGGTCGCGCCAAAGCTCGTTGCTAAGTAATCCGCCTGATTAGTTTGCTTTGACAACTGCCCCAACATCCAACGACCAATCCCCGAACCTTGATGACGTGTTGAAACGGCAATACGCATAACTCGAAGGCAACGACTGCTCGCCGCTTGCGTACAACCCAGTTGGTTTGCGAGTAATACTGGAGCTAGGTGACCTTGAGGTCTTCGTTTTCCAAGTTGAATCTGAGCAATCAGATCGCTATCCAACCCACCTTCTTCAGTTACCAACATACAACCTAAACATTCGTTTTTCTGCCAAGCAGCGTACAAACGGATTTCTGGATTGTTGAGAAACTGCATTAGATCGTTTGGTGACGTTTGATAATGAGCGTCAACAAGAAGAGAAAAGCATTGCTGTAGCGGCTCCGGATTCGCCAAGCATTCTGCCTTTGATAACTCGACCAAGCTCAGTTGGTTGATTGCCAGATCAGAAAAGCTATCTAACTCATGAATCACCGAGTCACTTAGCGACGCGTCGTTACCAAGCAGGAAGCAATCAAACAACCAGCGCTCTAGTGGATCATTGCGATTCCAACGAATGGGCTGATCGAGCTTAAAACCTTTCCACCCTGGGCGATGATCTGAAAGCCAAGACTCGAACTTAAGTCCAAACCCTCTCCCACTCCCCTCGTATCCGTGAACGGTGGTTGAAAAAACCATACGATGATAAATGCCAACCATAGATTTGAGCATCGGGATTGGAATTGCAGCCGCTTCATCGACTAATAGCAAATCACAATCAGGCTTAGACTTAAGTAATTCATCTGGTGCTACGAATCTTAAACTTCCGCTTTGATAGCAAATGTAAGTAGCGTTGACCACTTCACAGTCTTCTAGGCGTTGACTCGCGTGGGAAAATACAGGCTCGATTGCTTTCACTGAAGGCGCTGTCACGATGATATTTAATCCATGACGCTCAACTAAAAGCTGAGCAGCGGCAATACCCAATGTAGAGCTTTTACCACGCCCTCTATCTGCCGTGAGAACTAAAGGACGTTTACGATGCCCAGACACCACTTTTTTAACCAACTCAACGGCCAGATTTTGCTGTTCAAATTTGTCCAAACTGTTTTCAAAGTCTTGCTTCAGAGGAAGTGCTTTAGTCGCTTGAACAACATCGTCTGTTTCGTTATGTTGTGAAACCGAAATGAGCTTATTGAAATTCCTCTTTAACCAACGTTGGCCAAAGCTCTCATTTTCTTCAGAGTCATCAACTTTTGGCGGCAACACCAACAACAGCCCACCACCGATTAACGAACCTAGTGCAGCGCTAAAACCATTCGCATCAAACTGATCTCTAAAATCACAAACAAGAACTTGGCACTCACGACCAAGCAATTGTTGGCCTTTTTTGACTGGAGCATAAATCACACCTTCAAACGGAGTTCCACCAATCTGGAAGATGCTCGGTGTGTACGAATTTTCAAGGAAGGTAAAAACAGCAGAGTTTTGCCAATCAAAGTCGCCATCAAAGACCACACCGTAACGGTGACCATTGTGTTGGGCAATATTAGAAAGTGTATGCAGAAAAGTATTGGTTGGGTTTGTCATAGTTAGCGTCCAGATTCATCTAAACACAGTTTATCACAGCCAAATAAAAAGCCGCATAAAGCGGCTTTAGAGGAGTAATCAAAAGTCGTGACTTAGTCTAACTTAGATTGTACGAATGCTAGGATTTCTTCCATTGTTGCATCATCAACTTTCTTAAGATTTAACGCCAAGTTTGAACCCTTACGGCTATATGACGCTCGACCTTTAATAAGTTCAACTTTTGGATAAGCTTTCTTCGCGGGTGCTGGTGCTAGTTCGAGCACCCAACCTTCTAAAGTCTCTGTCACATCTTTTGTTAAACGAGTTACGCCTTGAGCTTCGCTGCGCTGCCACACAAAACCTTCAGAAGCATCACACTTGGTCAGTAATGTTTGTTGCTGCTCACTAGTAAGACCGCTAAATTGTTTGTGTAACTTAACAATAGTCGGGCGGCCAAGATCGCTCACATTTGGGTAAGCTTGTAATAATTCAAGTGGTAAAGCCGCCGCTTTCAACGCGCCACTCACCAAAGCTTCACTACACTGGAACATTTTAGCGAGTGCTTTCTGATCTTCAGCTTCGCCTTTATCAAGCTTCGCTTGCATCTCCTTCCCCTTCTCATAGAGAGAAAGTGGTTTATGAGCGTTAGCTACATCTGATAGAAACTTAGCATGTTCGCCGTTAATGTTTTCAGCGACATAGATCAAGAACTCTTTGTCAGCCAAAATACATGACATACGACGACGGCTACCATCAAGAACTTCAATCTTGCCGTCTTTGTTCTTACGACCAACCGCTGGATATTGCTGGCCGCGCTCTTTAAGCGTAGTTAGTACGTCAGAAAGCGCGTGCTCATTTAAGAAAGACTGCTCACGAGCATTCTCTTCAAAAACAACCGTTCGTGTTGCTACATCAGCGGCTGGAATTCGAACCAATTCAAATGAAACTAAATCTTCACCCGCAACAGAAAGCTCAATTACTTGAGCTTGCTCTTTTAGCGCAGCTTGAGCTTCTTGTGGCGTAGCTACGCGACGTTTATTTGCTTTACCAAATAGCTTTGCATTTAAGTCAGATGTTTTAATTGCCATTCTTGTTATCCCTGATTAAGTGAAGGCCAGTTGCTATGTAATACACGCTCTAATTCTAGAGCACTTTTTTGTACTGCGTCTTGAGCGACAGCCAGAGTTTTCTTACCGCCCTCAAAGTCGCTTACCGTCAGATCGAAAACCGTGCTGTAAGTGTCAGCACAAGTTTCAAAGGCGCGGCTTCTTGGAATCGTGGCCATCATTACTTGGTCATTCAACAGGTAGTTCATCTCGGTCAGAACTGATACCTGTTTTTTGTTGTCGTCTTCAAACATCGTTGGCATTAGACGAACGAACTCAAGCCCTTTCCAATCGTCCGGGAACATTTCATAAACCGTTGGCAAGTGCTGGAAGAAGTTAACCGTTGAAGCCCAGTCCAAACGCTTGGCTGCACATGGAATTAAAAGTGCGTTCGACGCGTACATTGCATTCCACACTAACGGGTCCACGTGTGGCCCAGTATCAATCATGATCACATCAAAATCATCGGCGATTTTGTCGATAAGCTTTTCTTTCAAAAGACGAACAATATCAAGTGACTGATCTCTAGACAGGCTTTGCCATGCTTCAGCATTAAACATCGCATCTTCTGGGAAGGCTGAAATAGTCTTCAAGTTAGGATACTGAGTTGGCAACAGCACGTTCTTACGCAAGAATTCTAGGTCAACATCCTGCTCTTCTGGCACATTATCCAACATGATATCGACTGCAGAATAAATGCTGTCATGCTCTGCACCACTAATTTGTGGGTTTAAGAACAGACGCAAAGAGCCTTGTGGATCCAAGTCAATCAGACAGATACGGTAGCGCTTATCCAAATTTAGAGATAAGCACGCAGCTAAGTGAACTGCCGTCATTGATTTACCCGTACCACCCTTTTGGTTTTGTACGTTGATAATCCATGGTTTATTGTCAGCATGCTGCTTACGTTGATGGAACTTTGGCACTTCTGCCGCGTCCATCAACATGTGAGC
This sequence comes from Vibrio sp. 1F279, assembly GCF_041439815.1. Classification (NCBI taxonomy): domain Bacteria; kingdom Pseudomonadati; phylum Pseudomonadota; class Gammaproteobacteria; order Vibrionales; family Vibrionaceae; genus Vibrio; species Vibrio sp. 1F279. Next base: position 100,984 of record NZ_JBGOOU010000002.1, read on the forward strand.
TTCTGTCAATGAAATCGAGTAGTGATTGGCGTTGTTCTTTGTAAACTGATGGCCATCAGCTTCAAGTTTAGTGATCGCTTCATCGAGTTTACGACGCGTTAAACCAGAACGAGTCTCCATCATAGCTTTAGACATTGGAGGGAAATGTTCATCACTTCGCTCTTCCAAAATAATCTCAATTCGGTCAGCCTGAACTTGTTGAGTTTGTTCGGCTAGCTGATAGAGCTTATCAATCGTTTGTTCTCTTTTCATTGCCAGTTTCCGTAATGATTAACTAAGTACAAATTGTACAGCGATTAACAACAAACACAACAAAAACATGAACATGCATTTATGAGTAAACTCACATAAAATAGACAGTGTTTTTACAATTTGATGAAACATCACCTCAGAGTAATACTAAAAGTCATCATTTTCACCATGCACAACCATGTTATTTCTAGTGCACATTTAAAATGTTACAGCATCACTTATTTACAATGTAAATGATATTATCGCTAAAAAGCTGCGGAACGATTGAAACACAACCATAGATTACGGTTGGTGTGATTTGCATTCGAATTTCTAGATTTTCAATTCAATAAAAATTAAACAAACCTCAATGAACAAAAAATTCAAAACATAAGAGAAGAGGAGGTGCAAAAAAACAACAGAGGATTCTAACCTGAGCGGAAGAATGATCATGGAACACATCTAATGTAAGAGAATTAATAACACCAAATTATGAAGCATGATCAAGGCGCAAACTTAGCAATATTGATCCGAGTAACTGCACATTACAAATGATCAAATTACGGAAAAATGATCAAGTAAATATCGTTCCGGAAGCATGTAATTTAAGAGCTAAGTTACGGACAAATGCTTTTGCAATGGGGATTCAACGCCTATAAGGGCTCAATGATTGAAAATTCAATCTACACTGACCGAGAATACGCAAACATGACAATTTCATGATCATGCTTCCAAGTTAACTCCCACCTGCGCTAAATACATCAAAGCTATCCATTTTCAACAGATACAGATTAAACTTTATCCTAAATAGGGCGGGAAGGATAAAAAGTACCATCACTTGATCATTGTTCCTATAGATTGGCCATCATAAATATCCACATTGATGTGTATGAAGTGACTTAGAAGATGATGTTGACTTCCGAACTGTGGATAAGCTGTATAAGTATAATGATCATGCTTTCAAGCCAATAATGATCATGCTTACAATGACTTAATGATCATACTTCTGACGCTCTGTGATCATGCTTTCTTTGATTTAATGATCATAGTTTCGGGGTTTTTATGATCATGCTTTCCAAGGGGTTTTATTTTAAACTTTTAAATTCAGCAACTTAAAAGCAAAGAAACAGCCAGATCATTAGATCACTTAATCATTTAAGATCATATTAATCAAAAAGATCAGTTATTTAAAAGCTAATAAATTCTCTTTATTTATGATCATTCTTTCTTTATCATTCAGGAACTATAGTGAAATTACGGTTAGTGTGATACGGATCAAAAATGAAACCAGAAGAGAAATTGTTAATTAAGGCACGAAGCCACAAAGATGGTCATTTATTTGAGGTATCTGAAACAGCCGTTGAATGGATAGAACAATATCAACACTTCAAAGGTGTCACCAAAAGCATTGTTGAGCTTCTTAACCTAATTTCACTTCGTGGGTTTAGCAGCAAAGACGGTTACGTTTCCACTACCGAGATTATTGAATCAACCGATGGCCAAGTTACTCGTGCAGCCTTACAGCAAAGGTTAAGAGCTGCGGTTAGTATCGGTCTTTTCAAACAAATTCCGGTTCGCTTTGAAGAAGGTCTTGCTGGCAAAACTATGCTGCATCGCTTTGTGAACCCAAACCAATTGATATCGGTACTGGGTGCTACTAGCTTAGTGACAGAAAGCGTGAAGCAAAATGAGAAGCAAAAGCGATCTAAAGCTCTAGCTCAAACCAAGGTCAACAAGCGCTTATTGAATGAACACGGACTCAATACCCCACCAACGATGAAAGACGAAGCCGATCAATTTATTGTGTCGCCAACTAATTGGGCAGGTATTATTGATCAAGCCTTAGCGCCCCCTAGAACGCGCAAGAGCTACCAAAAATCAATGGTTTCGATCTCTGGCACTCGAGCGGTGATCGAGACACGATCTTCAAAAAACATTATGACGGTTGATGATCTGATGACGCTATTCGCGTTATTCACGCTTACTGTTCAATATCATGATCATCACCAAGATGATTACCATCTAGACGCTAAACACACACCGAACAAAACACCACTTTACATCACGGATATTTTGTCCTTGCGTGGCAAGAAAGACAGCGGGCCGGCACGTGATTCGATCCGTGACAGTATTGATCGTATCGAATTTACCGACTTCCAATTGCATGAGCTCACAGGCCGTTGGCTTAGTGAGAACATGCCAGAAGGCTTTAAGAGTGATCGTTTCCGATTCCTAGCTAGAACCATTACCGCATCGGAAGAAGCGCCTACAGAAGGCTCTGACGGCGAAATTCGCATTAAACCGAACCTGTACATCCTGGTTTGGGAACCGTCGTTCTACGAAGAGCTGCTCACTCGTGATTATTTCTTCCTATTTCCGCCAGAAATCCTGAAGCAACATACCTTGGTCTTCCAAATGTATTCGTACTTTAGAAGCCGTATGGCACGCCGCCATACAGATTGCATGTTGCTCAGCGAGCTGAATCAGAAATTGGCGCGTAACATCGATTGGCGTCGTTTTTCTATGGATCTGATCCGCGAGCTCAGAAAGTTAGGTGAAGTAGGGGATCAAGAAGATACCTTCCTGGTTAACCTTTGGGGGTATCACTTAACGATCACCGCGTTGATCGAAAAAGGCAAAACGACTGATTATCAGGTTGATATCAAATGTAATGTGGAAGAAGTCTTACGTTACTCAAGAGCACGCACCACCAATGCAGGCAAGCGTAATATGGCACCAACGTTACCGAACCCACTGCGTAATGAAATGGTGTCTAAGCAGAAATTGGAAGAGTTGTCTGAGATTATTGATGGTGAGTTTGAGCCAATTCAGCGCAAAGCACCGTCGCCAAGAGGCAAATTGGGACGTCGAGTTAAGCAGCGTAAACACTCTGTTGAGATCAACGCTGACGAAATCATGATTACTCTCTCTAAATATACCTCTGCAGAGGCTCTAGAACGCAGCATAACGGCTTTATCTGCTATGACAGGGCATTCACATGCTTCAATCAAAGAAGAGTGTTCTGAGCTCATTGAGAAGCTTGATTGGTTGAGAGTAGGGGAGGACGTTATCCCATACGAAACACTGAGTCGTTTGATTGAGCTTTACAACGACCGTGACAGCACTAGCAATCGACACTTGTCTATTGAGCGCTTGATCTCTGGTTTAGCTGTGCGTCGTAAAGTGTGTAAACAAGTTCACGAAGGTCATTTAGACGAAAACGTGTTCCTAGCGCTCGACGAAATGGCGATTGGCCACTAACCACCAATCACTGTCACTGCTCAGTTGTAAGAAGCCCATATTTACGGTCGACGAATGGATAGTTTTAACACATTAGGTGCTGATTAAAACCGCACCTAACGCTGACAAAGTGATGACAAAGTAACGCATCTAGTTGATTATTATTTATCCCGAATAGACAACCTTTGTCCTTTCTTATGATTAATAGATTGGCTCATATTTTGTTACATCATACTGAATAGATTTTTGCGAGTTCCTTAGGGACTCGCTTTTTTTTGCCCAAAATTCAGAGTATTACATACTCATTCCGCAAAGATGATCAAGGCCGTATAACTTGATCATCTTTACGTATTTATTGCCAATATTCCTTTTATAGCTTCTTCAAATATAAAAAGACGCAATTATCAAGACCATTCTTTTCATGTTTAATTTTGAAAATCAATAATACCCTTCCCTAATTATATTTTGGTAGGGACGTTTTGTAGATGAATAGAAAATTAGCAGTATTAGTGATTGCAACAGCGATCGCTGGATGTGGAGGAGGGGATGAAGGCAGTACTCCATCAGTAACCGGTACTAGCCTAGTAAACTTATCAACGCTATCAAATGTGTCGGTTCAACTGCAGACGGTGCAATGTAATCAACTACAATTGGTTGGCAAGAACTATGTAAAGCCTAGGACGGTTGATAGTTGTTGGCTTCTAGAGGTGCCAGAAGACTACACGCAGCCAGAGGGGAAAAAAATTAAAGTTGCGGTTGCTAAAACTCTTTCGCAGGGACCCAAAAAAGGCGCCTTCTTACACCTTAATGGTGGTCCGGGCGGCATGTCTATTGATTGGGCCCAAGAAATTGAAAATGATCTTTCTGTTTTATCGGCTAATCATGACATCTATTTTGTTGATCAACGTGGTACCGGGTATTCTACTCCCTCTTTGAGCTGCGAATTTGAAGACTCTGGTACTGCTCAGCAGATTAAAGGTTGCAAGGATAAATATGTCAACGATGGCGTGGACTTGAATCAACATACTAATATAAACAATGCATTAGACTTACTGTTGCTAGAGAAGAAACTCTCTGAAGTTAAAGAAATAGACGGTGGGTGGAAGCTTTATGGTGTGTCATATGGAACACGTCTAGCTATGACAATGGCTCGTGAAGAGCAAAAGCAGATTAAAGCTGGGTATCAGGCATCCAATACAATTCAAATGATGGTATTAGACGGTGTCTTTCCCATCGAAATGAATGGCATTAAGGATATGCCTTGGTCAAACTATGAAGCGCTAGATAGAGTTCTAGAGGTGTGCGCGCGCAGTACCGGCTACTGCGATGAAACGAAATTTAAATCAGATTTAAATATTAAACTTGCTCAGATTGATGAGAAGTACCATGATTTTTTTGTCAGCTACTTGACCACAAGAAGCATCCGTCGCGATGACAGTATACCTACCGCTGGTAAATTTAACCCAGTTGAATTGGTTAAATTAACCAAAGAAGAAACAGAAACTGTGTTAGACGCATTAATTGCTTTTGAGGGCAATGCTTATAACCCTTCTAATCCAAGTCATTTTGCTGCAATGGGGTTAGCAAATATTTGTTCTGAGGAACCAGTTAAACAGCCCTACTACACAAGTCATCATGAGAGTCGAGCAAAGTGGGGAGCGGATGTACAAAATGTAGTAGATAATAGTACTAATTTGGGATTGACGCTTGAAGCATGTCAAGCCATGGATGTTGAGCCTGTAAGCAGCAGCTCTTATGCTTCTATGGAGAAGGTTGATTATCCTGTGCTCATTCTCAACGGCGCGAATGACGGTATTACACCACCTGCGCTGGCTGAAGTTTCTGCTAAGAAATTCTCGAATATGCTCAGCTTGACCTACGATCAAGGTTCTCATGGTATATTGACTGATGCCCAAGATAGTGTTCCTTGCCTGAAAAATTTGATTCTTAGTTCGATCAATGAGCCTGAGAATATGCGTAGCTTAGATACTACATGCTTAAATGTTTCTGACTTTAAGTATGTGGCGGACATTGATATCTGATGTAAGGCTCAAGCTTGTGCCCTCATATTTTAAACTGGTGTGAGGGCACATTGGGTAACTGGCCGATCTTAATGTGGAGCAATCGAAGCTCTTTGATCATCGTTCTGGTATTGACTTGCCATAAAGCGTACATGCGATTCGATCAATTTTTCTGATTCTTCTTTCCAGCGCGGTTCTTGTTGTTGGTTGGTAAACTCCAAAGCCAATACACACAAGTGCTGTAGCCGCTGTGTACACCACTCTTGTAAGTCAGGTTCTGATTTTGGATTACAAGACACAGCTTGAAGCTTGCTATAGGCAAACATCAGGTATTGGAAAGCTTTTTCCTGATGGTGCGAGCCACTAAGTTCGTTTGAGATAGATGGTGGGCTTGGTGGTGGAAGCTTTGTCGATGCCGTCAGAATTTCATCTTTATATCGATAAAACGTAAAGATTCTCAAGCATCCGTCTAACCAGCATGCGATGCCTTTGCTCTGTTCATCCGTGATCAAAGGCCCCCAGAGTGCATCTGGAGGCGTTAAGATCAAAGGCTCTAACTTCTCCACTTGATCATGCTTTCGGTCTTTGTACCAATTTCCGATCCGCTCTAACCAAGTGTCTAGTTCATTCATGCAACGTTATCCCACTGTTTAACATAGTGATTATCTGAAACTTGCTTGATCTCATGCTGTATTTCACTGCTTTGTTCACGAATACGATCAGCGTCTATTGAATAGTTTGGCTCATTTTTCACGAGTTCGCCAAATGGTAGATCAGGATCGGGCACAGCAGAGATCAATAACTTAGTGTATGGGTGTTGTGGGTTGGTTAAGATCGACTGGGTTGATCCCCACTCAACGATCTGTCCCTTGTACATCACAGCTGTCTCTTCTGCGATGTAGTGTGCTGTTGCGAGATCATGCGTAATGTACAAAAAACCTATCCCTAACTCTTTCTTCATCCTCTGCATTAGGTTCAAAACACCGAGTCGTATTGAAACATCCAACATCGAGGTGGGTTCATCGGCAAGGATAACCTCAGCACCGACTGCGAGTGCTCTGGCTAAGTTTATGCGCTGTCTTTGGCCTCCACTGAGCTCATGAGGGTATTTGGTGAGAGTTTCGATGGGCAACTCCACCAGCGTTAATAACTCGTTGAGACGCTCTGCGAGAGCTTGTTTCGTAGCAACTTGCTTGTGGATCTTAAGGGGCCGTGTTAAGTGGTGTTCAATGGTGTGGGTTGGATTGAGTGAGCCAAATGGGTCTTGAAATATCATTTGCACGCGGCTTCGGTAATCCAAGATATCTTTACGACTTTTTAAGGTAGAAATATCTCTGCCATTGAACAGTATTTCTCCCTCTGTTGGCGGATACACTTTGGTCATCAGTCGAGCGCAGGTGCTTTTCCCGCAGCCTGATTCGCCAACTAGTGCCAATGTTTTACCTGCATGTAAATCAAAACTCACCCCATGCAGTGCTCTAAAGATCTCTTCTTTGCCAAATCCACCACCAACAGTGAATTCTTTAACGAGGTTTTTTACTTGAAAAATAGGTTGTGACATGGAGCTCTCCTAGCACGCAGTTGCGTGAGCGTGTTCGTGAATATTGGGGAAGGAACTCCATAGCTTTTGGGTGTAGGAGTGCTGAGGGTTATTGCGAATCTCATGGGCTTGGTTGACTTCAACTATCTGTCCATGACGCATGATGGCAATTCGATCGCACAGTTGGCTCATTAGTGCGAGGTCGTGGGTGATAAACAATATTGAGAAACCAAACTCTTCTCTGAGTTGGTGTATTTGCTGCAGAATTTCACGCTGTACAACCACATCCAGTGCTGTGGTCGGTTCATCCATGATAATCAACTTAGGGTTGAGCGCGAGAGCTATCGCAATCACCAAACGTTGACGCATCCCACCGCTAAACTGGTGCGGGTACTCGGTTAGACGGTGGCGAGGGATATTGACTAGGTCGAGTAACTTTTCGGCGCGATCTTTTGCTTGCTCGTTGTTCATGCCCTTGTGGTGGCGCAATACATCGGCAAACTGTTCTTCAATGGTCAGTACAGGGTTAAGCGAGTTCATCGCGCTCTGGAACACCATTGCGATCTCACTCCAACGTAAGGTGTTCAAGTGGCTGTCCGATAAGCTCAGCAAATCTTGCCCGCCAAACAGTATTTGCCCGCCAGAGATGAAAGCCGGTGGCTTATGCAGACGGTTAATGGCAAATGCGATGGTACTTTTGCCACACCCTGACTCTCCCGCTAAACCAAAAATCTCGCCCTGGCCTATGTTAAAGCTTACGGATTTTACGGCATTAAAATCGCCGTCATCGGTAATGTAATCGACACATAGATTCTTCACTTCGAGAAGAGGTGTCTCTGAATTTTCCCTAGACATGATAAACACTCAGTTATGATATTGATAACTATTATCATTAACATGTGTTGAATTTAGTGAAAGAGAAGAGCACAAAAAGAATGAAGTGACTCGAATTATTTTTTGATTATTTCATGAAGTTTCAGCGGGAAATAGGAAATGAGAACGAGGAAAATGAGAGGTGGATCAAACCACATTTCTTATGGGGAATCTTTTAAATGTAATGGCAGAAAATGGCTTTGGCAAAGTTTAAATGAGGCATTTATTAATTAGCTTTGTGAAGCGTCGGAATCATCACATTTCAGTACAGAATTGCTTAACAAGCGAAATAGCATTTGCTACAGATTACCTGTCCATTACATGGTGCTTTTCGGAGGAAAACATGTCCATTAATTCTATCAACCATGATGAAATGACAAATATTGCAAATAAGTGGGATGCTGAAGAAGAAGTATCTTTCAAACCAGAAAAGAAAATGAAATCTGCTGAAGCTCGTCGTCGTATTGAAGCTCTAAGAGAAATTAGAGAAAGCGGTTTTAGTCTGGAAGAAGCGAGGGAGCTAGGTCTAATTCATTAACAATCCCCATTGCATTTAGAAGGGTGGCGCACCGCCACCCTTTGATTTATATGCCTTTTTTAAAGAAGTTTGTGCTTTTTATAAGTAAACCATGCGCCTTGCCTCTCACCATTTAAATCTATTGTCCTTCCTCTACATTACTTGTTCTCGACTAAAAACATGCCCTTGGCATACTCTTTAACTAAGTTGTTTGACAGTTATATGCAACGCCACTAATTTTAAAGTTAAAGCAAAAATATGCGATGTTGCTGGTAAGGAGAAGGCTATGTCTAATTCGGTGGCTAAAGCCAAAGAAGTGCTGTTCTATGAACCTGAAGATCCAAACGGGTACCTGTCAAATTTTGCCGCTTGTCCTATCAAAATCGACGATCAAGTTTGGGCAACCAGCGAGCATTATTATCAAGCGATGAAGTTTGCCTCTCAAGCGCTGCGCAACACCATTCTCGAAGCCTCGACTCCTGCTGAAGCATTCTCTTTAAGCCGTGATTATGAAGACCAAGTTCGGGAAGATTGGTATGACATTCGTGTCGAAGTGATGCAGTTCATTGTCACAGAGAAGTTCAAGCAGAACCCACAGTTTGCGTTGTTTCTTACTAATACCGGAGATTCGGTGATCAAAGAGCATTCGCACAAAGACCACTTCTGGGGGGATGGGGGCGATGGAACCGGCGAGAACCATTTAGGCAAGATTCTGATGGCAGTACGACAAGAGCTTCGTACTCAGCAACTGCATTTGATTGCTGCACACTAATTCATTTACCTTCGTGGTTCCAAATTAAGTAGGTCGATTGCAGGTAAACTCTTTTAGCCCTTAAAGATGAATTAAAAAAGGCCGCCCTGTTTAGCTTCTGTGCTAATCAGGGCGGCCTTTTAGGCTTAAGAGCGAGTTAGTCATCGAAGAGAGCTAAATTACGTTACTTAAGCTATACCTTTATGCGAAGGTTACAACTGATGCTGTTGCTATAAGTAACTCTGTACGATGTCGTTGAGCTGACCATCGTCTTTCATTTGGTCGAGGCGCTGGTCGATGAAGTTTTGCAGTTTAGGATCCATCTCTGGGTCAAATGCTAAATGGATGGGGTAGTTATTGATTACTGAGCCAAACTCTTGCATTTGGTAGTCATCAATACTGAGTTTCTGTTCATTTAGGTTGTATTTGATTCGAGATTCCATTTCAACAAAAACGGTATCACCCGGAGTTCGGTTTAATACACGAAAAGCCGCGCTGTAATCTTTAACTCGAATCTCGTTAAGCTTACCTTGTTGGATATAAGGCTCTAGATTTGGATATTCAAACCCCACCAGTAATACTACCGCTTTTCCGTTTAAATCATCGATAGTGTTGAACTCAAATGGCTTCTTGCCGCTGCTAAGTAACACATGTTTTACATTGTAAATCGGATCTTTAGACAGGTTTACAGATTGGATATTTCCCCAACTTGGGCTGCCATAGGTGACCCAGTTTGGATTCTCTCTAGCGTCGAGCTTATCGACCATTCTGTTGAAAGGGTAGGTGTGGTAATCGACTCGTATTGGCTGTCGTCAAATACGGCTTCAACAATATCCGAAACCATTCCTCTGTGAGATGACCCGTCAGTTTCGATCTGAAAAGGTTGCGCTTGGCTTGCAATGATGTAGTAGTGAACAGGTTCGCTTGCAAAAGCATAACTGCTTGAAAACAAACTGACTATGGATATAACTATTAGATGTTTTTTCATAACCTTCCCTAGTTATTTGATGAATGACTACTATTATACTAGTTGAGTAATTGTAGTTTGCTAGGATAACAATAATGGTAATTTTTGTATGGTGAATAAAGGAAAACGCTATATTGGACTCTCCCGACAGTTGATCGGGGTAATCATCGCAATCAGTACCTTATTCACAGTCATAGTGACAGGTCTAGGTTTGTATGTGGAGTACCAAAATCGAGTTTCTTTTATCAGTTCTCAGATCGAACAGGTTAAGGATGGTTATCTTTCCGGCTTAACCGCCAGTTTGTGGGTTGAAGACCGAGAGCAACTGTTTGTGCAAGCTGAAGGTATCTCGCGCTTACCCTCGGTCAGTTATCTGTTAATAGAAAGTCCCGATGAAAAAATTTTAGAATTAGGTCAACAGACGTCCGGTCAGTCTTATTCTCAATCTTGGGATGTGGTGCATCAGATGGGAGGCTCAGAGTTCCAACTGGCGACGCTCACGGTGCAGTCTGATCTGAGTATGATTCTCAACGACTTTGAAGATCGGGTCTTATTATTGCTCGCTTTCGAAGCAGTTAAAATCTTTTTATTGTCTCTGGTGTGTTTAACCATCGTCTATCGCCTTGTAGTCAAGCGCTTAATGACCATGTCTTCTCAGATCAACCATCAACAGGTTGAAGACAACAAACCGCGATTTTTAACACCCACTAACTCTACATACAGTGATGAGATCTCGACACTAGAGAGTAGCTACAATCAGTCGATTGAACGTATTCGCCAACAATACCAAGAATTGGAAAAAGCCAAAGATACTGCAGAGGTAGCGAACCGCAACAAGAGTGAATTTCTGGCCAACATGAGCCACGAAATCCGCACTCCAATGAACGGGATTATTGGGCTTTCATCACTGCTTTCTGAAATGGATATGCCGAAAGAGCAAAAAGAGTATGTCGACATGCTCAACACCTCTTCGCTTACTCTACTCGATTTAATCAATGACATTCTCGACTACTCGAAGATTGAAGCGGGTCGTTTAGAGCTTCAGCAAGAGCCGATGAAAATGATGGGTATTGCTGCCGATGTAGAGTCGACCTTCAGAGTTAAAGCCGAGCAAAAAGGGCTCAAATTCCAACTGGCGATTGATCCTAAGATCCCAACCATGGTGATTGGTGATGGCACTCAGTTAAGACAAGTGCTGAATAACCTAGTCGGGAATGCCATCAAATTTACCGAACATGGTCATGTCATGCTCTCACTTCGTTTAGAAGAAGTCATAGAGCCGGAACAGAAGCTCAGAGTGAAATTTGAGGTGACCGATAGTGGTATTGGTATCGCAGAAGACAAGCAACAATCGGTATTCGATAAGTTTCAACAAGCCGACGGCAGCACCACCCGCATCTACGGAGGCACGGGGCTTGGTCTTACGATATGCGATAAGATCGTGACCTTAATGGGCAGTAAGCTTGAGCTAACCAGTATCGTAGGTAAGGGAAGTACATTCTACTTTACCGCTGACTTTGACCCGAGCTTAGACGTTGACGAGAGCAACATAGATTTTAATAAAGTCTCGGTACTTCTGGTTGATGACAGCCAGTTGAATATGCGTATTACCTCAACACAACTTCAATCATTCGGCGTTAAGTCTGAGTGCTGTGAAACCGCCACTCAAGCGTTAGAGCTTGTTTCAGAGTCTGTGGCGAAGTCGTTGCCTTATGATCTGGTGCTGATTGATAAAGTGATGCCGTCTATTGATGGATTCCAATTAGCAAGAAGTTTGATTGAGCGTTTTGACAAAGCTTGTCCGAAGCTAGTGATGATTTCTGCCGACCCTCGAAAACAGGATGAAGCACGCGCCAAACAAGTGGGTTTTGTTGCCTACATTGCTCGCCCTTATCAAGATAATCAGCTTAAATGGACGCTGAGTGAAGTCCTGGCGAGATCGGCTGATACCTCAATCTTTACCTATCCAAATCGAGGTGAGGTAGCGTTTAAAGATAATCAACCCGTGCCATTAACCAAACCATCGGGTTCTGTTGAAGCTACGACATCTGCTTCTGTTAGAACGACACAAATAGACAAACAAGCTCCAATCAAAGAAGAGCCAAAACCAGTGGCTGCTCCGTTTAGTGGTAAGGTTTTGGTCGTTGAAGATTCTAGAGTGAATCAACAAGTCGCCAAAATGATGCTTAAGAAGCTGGGGTTTGAGGTGGATATTGCAGACAACGGTGAAATTGGTGTCGAGAAATTCCAGGCCAACGAATACGAGATGATTTTTATGGATTGCCAGATGCCAGTTCTTGATGGTTTCGAAGCGACCAAGCAGATCCGAGCGCTCGAAGAAGGAACCTCTAAACACATTCCGATCGTTGCGCTGACGGCCAACGTCGTGCAACGAGATAAGCATTTGTGCTTCGATGTGGGTATGGATGAATTTTTACCAAAACCCGTCAATCAAGGGAAACTGAGAGAGATCGTTGCCAGTTTCTTGTCGAAAGGAACTGAGTCGAGCAAGGAACATGAGCAGAAAATCGTTTAAGTTCAATTAGCTGATGTCTCGCTAAAGCATATCCAACTCTATAAGAAACTCCGACAGAATCAGTCGGAGTTTCTTTTTTTTGCTAATGAGCACTTGGTTAGCTAATACATCTAGTTAGCTAAATACACATAGTTAAATACGTCGCGTATCAATACTGATTGAATCCATAAGCTGTTGTATTTAAAAACAAGCATGTGTTGATTGTCATAGCCGTGAAATACAACTGCCACTAAAATATGCTCTTAATGTCACAATCCCGTTATAGCATGCAGCCAACTAGAACTCCTTTTTAACCTTAACGAAACTCAACCTGTGAGAGCCTAAGATGTTCAAACCTTTGTATGTATTTGATATGGATGAAACGCTGATCAATGCCGATGCAGCGATGCTTTGGAATGAGTTCTTGGTTGAAAAGGGCATTGCCACTGCGCCCAACTTTATTGATGAAGATAAGCGTTTAATGGGCCTGTATTCGGAAGGCAAATTGAACATGGAAGATTACCTAACATTTTCCATGCAGCCACTCGCGAACATGCCAACAGAGCAAGTTACTACTTTGGTGGAAGAGTGTGTCGAGAAGCATATTTTACCTAAGCAATTCAAGCAGTCGAAACCTTTGATTGAGCAGCTTGAGAATGATGATATCGACATGTTGATCATCTCTGCCAGCGTGACTTTCTTAGTGGAAGCGGTCGGTTGTAAGATTGGTATTGAGAACGCACTCGGTATCGATTTGGTAGAAAACCAAGGCCGCTTCACGTCTCAAATATCAGGTGTGCCAAGCTACCGTGAAGGTAAAGTCACCCGTTTAAAAGAGTGGTTAGACAATCAAGAAACCAACTACTCAGACATTCACTTTTATACCGATTCAATCAACGACTTACCTTTGTGTGAACACGCTGACTTTGCCTATCTGGTAAATCCATGCCCGCGTTTGAAAGCTTTAGCCGATCAACCGAATTGGTCGATTCTCAACTGGGATTAACACGAATCTTATAGTCGAATTAGGTTCGCTCTAGAACTCATCAAGCCGCTGACTACAGCGGCTTTTTTGCATCATCAGCCTAATGTTCGATTTATTACCTTAGCTGATAAAAGGATGCGCGTAACAATTCAATAACATCTCTTGCTCTGCTGTAAATCAAACCACCATCTTTCAATCCCTTGATAGCACTCACTTTCTTGTCTTGATAGTTTGTGTGTAACAAATATTTTACAAACTGACAAGGTTTCATCGAAATTGCCCATTTTCCTCCACCCATTCCATTATCTCGGCTTGTGGGCCAAATTTAATTAAGGACAAAAAATACACAACACAACACAAAACCGATAGGTACAAGGAGAAAGTTCATGGTGGAGTCATACAACCCGCTTGGCACGGATGGATTCGAGTTTGTTGAATACACGGCCGTTGACCACAAGGGAATTGAGCAACTTAAAGCGCTGTTTGTGTCACTTGGTTTTGCTGAGATCGCCAAGCACCGCTCAAAAGAGGCTTGGCTGTATCGACAAGGTGACATCAACTTTATCGTCAATGAACAGCCTCACAGCCAAGCGGAAGCGTTCGCTAAAGTGCATGGGCCATCGGTCTGTGGCATGGCTTTTCGTGTCAATGAAGCAACCGCTGCAATGGAGCAAGCGTTTAAGGGCGGCGGTGAAGAGTACAAGACAGAAATAGGGCCGATGGAACTGAGCATTCCTGCCATTTACGGCATCGGTGAAAGCCTGCTCTATTTTGTGGATCGTTATGGTAAGCAGAGTATCTACGACGTCGACTTCCGATTCTATGACGATGCGGAACTGCGCATGGCCGAAGCCAATGTTGGTTTGTATGAAATCGACCACCTCACGCACAACGTTAAGCAAGGCAATATGGATGTGTGGTCTGGGTTCTATGAGCGTCTTGGTAACTTTCGCGAGATTCGTTACTTCGACATTGAAGGCAAGCTGACAGGCCTTGTGAGCCGCGCCATGACCTCACCGTGTGGCAAAATCCGTATCCCTATCAATGAGTCTTCCGACGACAAATCACAAATCGAAGAGTTTATTCGCGAATACAACGGCGAAGGTATCCAACACATCGCACTCGCAACGGATGACATCTACAAAACCGTGAAGACTCTGCGTGATCGCGGTATGGACTTTATGCCAACCCCTGATACCTACTATGAGAAAGTTGACGATCGTGTGAAAGGCCACGGGGAAGACACTGATTTGCTGCGCGACCTGCGTGTTCTGATTGATGGCGCGCCGACCAAAGACGGCATCTTGCTGCAAATTTTCACACAGACGGTAATTGGGCCTGTGTTCTTTGAAATCATTCAGCGCAAAGGCAACGAAGGCTTTGGTGAAGGTAACTTCAAGGCGCTGTTTGAATCGATTGAAGAGGACCAGATTCGTCGAGGAGTATTAGACGATGCATAAATGGATCTCGTTTCCTCATCGGGAGGGGGTGTGCTCTAAACAAGCGCACGCCGACTTCCCCGAAGAGGCAATTTATGAGCGAGAAGCGGGCCGAAGTGGATTCTTTGGCCCTGCCGCTCACTTTCATCACCAGCATGCCCCAACAGGTTGGTCGGAGTGGGAGGGGGATTTACGCCCTCGCGCTTTTGATTTTACGCTGGTGGAAAAAGCCAGCCAGATAACCCCTTGGGCGGTGCCTTATCTTTTGCACAATGCGGACTGCAAAATCCGCGTATGGCGCATGGATGAGAAGATGGATTTCTTAGTGCGTAACTCTGACGGCGATGAGCTGTTGTTCATTCACCAAGGCAGCGCCGATCTCTATTGTGACTATGGTCATCTAGCAGTGAGTGAAGGGGACTACGTGATGATCCCGCGCTCGACCAACTGGCGTTTAGAGCCAAGCGAGCCGATGTTTATCTTGATGATTGAGAATACAGACGCGGCTTACTCCCTGCCAGAGAAAGGCATGGTCGGCAATCATGCGGTGTTTGATCCGGCGGTACTCGATATCCCTTCAATCAACGATCAATTCCGCGCTCAGTATTCAGAAGATCAAACCCAAGTTCAGGTGAAACGCCACGACAAAGTCAGTGTGATCACTTATCCGTTCAATCCATTGGATGCAATTGGCTGGCATGGTGATTTGGCCGTGGTGAAAGTGAATTGGCGCGATATCAGACCGCTGATGTCACACCGCTACCACTTGCCACCTTCTGCGCACACTACGTTTGTTGGCGCAGGCTTTGTGGTGTGCACCTTTGTACCACGCCCGATTGAGAGCGATCCCGGTGCGCTGAAAGTGCCGTTCTACCACAACAATGATGATTATGACGAAGTGCTTTTCTATCACGCGGGGGACTTCTTCAGCCGCGACAATATTGAAGCAGGCATGGTGACTTTCCACCCCGCGGGCTTCACTCATGGACCTCACCCTAAAGCCTTTAAGGCAGGTCAGGCGCATAAGAAGAAGTTTACCGACGAAGTGGCGGTGATGATCGATACTCGCCACGCGCTGCAGTTCTCTGATGAACTCGATAGCGTTGAGAACAAAGAATATGTCTACAGTTGGCAAGAGAAGTAAGGGGCAACAAGGATGAAATTAGCAAGCAAGAAAAATGGCACTCGCGACGGTCTACTGATGGTCGTAAGTAAAGATCTTAAACAATGTGTAGCTGCCACCGAAATCTTCCATGCGATGCATCTGGCGGCAACCATGCAAGTAGCTTTGGATAACTGGGATAGCGTTGCTTCTCAGTTAGAAGAGTTATACACCTCGTTAAACAACGGGCATGTGACAGGCAGTGAAGTGTTTGCACCTCAGTATTGTGAATCGCCTCTGCCACGTGCTTATCAATGGGCTGATGGCAGCGCGTATGTAAACCACGTTGAATTGGTGCGTAAAGCACGTGGTGCTGAAATGCCAGAAAGCTTCTGGGTCGATCCATTAATGTATCAAGGCGGTTCAGATGCCTTTATCGGCCCTCGTGACAACATCGAGTTTGCCAGCGACGAGTGGGGCATCGATTTCGAAGGTGAGGTTGCGATTGTCACCGGTGACGTGCCAATGGGTGCCAGTGCTAAACAGGCGCACGAGTCGATTCGATTACTGATGTTGGTGAACGATGTGTCGCTGCGCGGTTTGATTCCGGCTGAGCTCGCGAAAGGCTTTGGTTTCTTCCAGTCTAAGCCTTCTTCGGCGTTCTCCCCGGTTGCGGTAACACCTGATGAGCTTGGCGAGCAATGGAAAGGCAGCAAGGTACATCTATCGTTGATATCGACCTACAACGACCAACCTTTTGGTTGTCCGAATGCGGGCGTCGATATGACTTTCAACTTTGCTGAACTAGTAGTCCATGCTGCGAAAACTCGCCCACTATCGGCCGGTGCAATCATTGGCTCGGGCACGGTTTCCAATAAACAAGGTACTGACCACGGCACCTCAATTGCTGAGGGCGGTGTAGGCTATTCATGCATTGCTGAAGTACGCATGATAGAGACGATTCGAGATGGCAAACCGTCGACTCAATTCATGTCGTTTGGTGACTCGATCAAGCTTGAGATGTTCGATGTAGCGGGTGACTCCATTTTTGGTGCGATTGACCAGAAAGTCAGTCAATATCGAGCGCTATAGTCCACGTAATAGGATTTCTGTATGAGCGAGAGCATCGTGAACAAGAACATTATACTTTACGGTTATTGGCGCTCTTCGGCTGCCTATCGAGTACGTATTGGGTTGAACCTAAAACAACTCAACTATGAGTCTAAATCGGTGCACTTGGTGCGTAATGGCGGCGAGCAGCATGACCCACAATATCGTGATCTCAACGCCAGTGAATTAGTGCCCGTGCTGGTGGATGGTGAAGTTCAACTCAATCAGTCACTGGCTATTCTTCAATATCTCGATGAACACTATTTGTGTGAAAGCAGCCCAGACTCCTTGTTGATTCCTGAGCAAATACCACAGCGCTATCAAGCGTTGGCGATGGCTCAGGATATTGCGATAGAAATTCATCCTCTTAATAACTTGCGTGTGTTGCAGTACTTGGAGCGAGAGTTGTCGTGTGAGCCAGAGGCAAAAATGGACTGGCTACACTATTGGATGAGCCAAGGTTTTTCGGCGTTAGAAGAGAAGCTGACTAAGCACAGGAAAACACATGGTGACTCGGTGTATAGCCTCTCGGATTCTCCCTGTATTGTCGATATCTGCTTGGTGCCGCAGGTGTATAACGCGCTGCGCTTTGGCGTTGATATGTCGCCGTATCCGTTAATTAACTCGATTGTCGAAGCGTGTAACCAGTTACCCGCTTTTATCGAGGCGATGCCAGAGAACCAAGCGGATGCGAATGCACCGATGTGAACGTATTGAATTCTTTTCAATGAACTGGAAACGTTATTTGGATTAAATTACGTTATAATTACGATTTGGTATATTTAAAGATATTATGTATTCATTCTTTTCAGGTTTAATTTCCAATTTTATGAATATTTATCTCATCTAGTATTAAACGGTCCGAATAAAATAAGCCTCATTATTATTAAATAAGAGGCCTGTTTAATGGGTTTATATTAGTGATGGTTATCTCTCGATAACTTTAGTAATAAACAATACCTTCGCCTTTTGTAATCAGAGTACCAGCTTCATTGGTGATTATTTTATCTAAATCAAATAATGAACCAATCGCCGCATTACCCAATCCAGCTTCAACGAATTTACAAACGGCATCAATTTTTGGCCTCATAGAACCAGCAGGGAATGAAAATTCTGCTAAACCAGCAGGCGTTGCTTGCTTCATTTCTGCTTGGTCTTCTTTACCGTAGTTACGGAAAATCGAACCATCGGTTAAGATAATAAATAAGTCGGCATGGATTTTTTCAGCCAGTAATTCAGCCGTAAGATCTTTGTCAATGACGCACTCTACGCCAGTACTCTTACCTTGCTCAATACTCACGGGAACACCGCCGCCGCCACAAGCGATAACAAGGTTTTCTGTATCTAGAAGTGTTTCAATTTGCTGAATTTCAACAATGCTTTTTGGCATAGGAGAAGGCACAACGCGTCGGTAGTACTCGCCATCAGCTTTAAACTGCATTGTGCTTTGAGCCATTAATTCTTTAGCTCGTTGCTCTGTATATACAGGGCCAACAAATTTAGTCGGGTTAGCAAACGCAGGGTCTTTTTTGCATACTTCAGTTTGCGTGACTAGCGTCGCTACGTCTAATTCAGGGTCAATGTTTCTGAGCTCTTGTTGTAACATGTAGCCCACCATGCCACAGGTTTGAGAGCCGAGTACATCCATTGGGTATGGTGTCGTCTCTGGCGAATATTCGCTATAAGCCGCGTTTTGTTCCATCAACAAACCTACTTGTGGGCCATTACCATGAACGATAACAATCTCATGCTCGCGTGCTATCGCAGCAATACTCGCCGCTGATTTGATTATATTTTCACGTTGGTTCTCAGCCGTTAATGCTTGGCCTCTTGCTAAAAGAGCGTTACCGCCTAAAGCTAATACTATGCGCATGATAATGTCTCCGATCATTTAATAATGATTTTATTTATTTTACGTAGGGATTAACCGCTTGTTTCTAATTAAATTCAAGCTTATTAATAGGAGTGACTAGTTTTTTAATTACTCTTAAGTAATTAACATGCCGAGATAGTATGGGAAAATAACTGTTCTAAATGTGATAGCTATCAAATTATCATTTCACTAGAAATGGAGCTGTGGAAACGGGAGTTATTGTAATTCGATTAAATATCCATAAGCTTGGATACAATCCAGTAGTGGACTCTTTTTTTGTATAAATGATTCGTCTTTAGTGAATATTATCTCTGGCTATAAAATGATTAATTTTCAAATTTTGTTTTAAATATGACGTTCAGATCGCATTAAGAGCTTTAGAAAAGATACGGAGCCAAATTGAAGCGGGGAGGACATTAGCTTAAATAGTGGTTTTGATTCGGTTTTTATTGGCGAAAATAGTTTTTCAAAGGCTGATTTAAGACGCAGCTCGGTCCTTTTAGGTCTAGGTATAAGTCGTATGATTCATTGAAAAAATACGATGTCTCTATTGTCATTTATTGTGCCTGAAGCGTACTTGCGCCCTACTTCTAGATTAGCCGAATGTAATTACACGTATCGGCAAATCAAGAGCGGCTTAAAGTGTTCAGTGTTTCTCCCGTTGCTTGCTTCACGAAGTTATGGGTTTTCAATCGGCAGCGGCCGTCGACGATTTAAGTCACACGGCAACGAGACGTGAAGAACTATCATGAAATGCCTGAAAGAAGGGTGTCACTAGCTAACTTGTCGGGTGACACCGCATTACATCATGGAGTAAGGTGCTTGTTATGGTGCTCTGTTGAAATTAGTTAGAGCAAATGATTACTTGTCGGAACGTTCCCCTATGACCACCTCGGCTCAAAGACGTGAAGAGATCCTTCACTACATTCAAACTCACCAAAAAGGTGAAGTTAACCATTTTTCGGAACTGTACAATGTTTCAGAGGTTACGATTCGCAATGACCTTAACTATCTAGAAAAGAAAGGCTGTTTAAAAAGGTGTTATGGCGGTGCTGTGCTCAATAATCAGTTTGCCTTTGAGCGACCACTCAATGATAAAAAGCAGCTCAACAACAATACTAAAGCGAAGCTAGGAGAGTATGCAGCATCACTGATTGTAGACGGTGACAAAGTCATTCTTGATTCAGGCTCGACTACAGAGCAAATTGCTTATCATCTGGAAGGGAAGCAAGATTTGGTTGTTATGACTAACGGTATTAACATCGCTTACCATCTTGCTAATCAAAGTAATGTATCAGTTATGGTCACGGGGGGAACTATGCGTGACAATTCTTACTCGGTACATGGGACAGGCGGCGAGGACTTTTTGACGGTTTTTCGATTCAACAAATTGTTCTTAGGGGTTGATGGTTTTGACAAGACATCTGGCATTACAACTCCTCATCAAGGTGAAGCAAACATCAATCGAAAAATGCTTGAAGCAGCACAAACTGTGATTGCAGTGACAGACTCATCGAAGTTTGATCGCCATAGCTTTTGTCTGATTGCTAGTCCTGAGCAGATCAACATGCTAATCACAGATAGCGGAATTCCTCAGACTTACGTCGACCAGCTCACTGATCTTGGTGTTGATGTGCGAATAGTGGATTAACTCAGCTTTCCAACTTCCTACCTTTTAGCCAAATCAGTGCTACAAGAACGAATAGAACCAGCCTGAACGAGGCTGGTTTTGCATTTCGCTAACCACAAAAATATCAGCAGATAATCCAGTTTGTGATCTCACGCAGGCTGGGCTTCGAAACTCCACCAATCGAGTCAGTTTCTCACTCTCTTTCACTTGTTAAATTGCGAAAGTCAGCCTTTATGGCTCTTTCAATGCGTAATCCTCAATCATAAGTGAAAGTAAATACTTTCACTTATCCTAAAGTGAAAGGTTTTTTAGCCTGAAATCGAAAGCTAATTGGCTGTGATCTAGGTTTCACTTTTTTATTATTTGTCCTGCTTTAATACCAACCAAAAGAAAGTCGAAACATTTCATGCTTAAAGTGAAATGAAACGTAAGAGGTTTCGTATATGAGCAGTGCAGAACGAAGACAGCAAATTATGGCGCACATACGTAGCCATGGCTCAGGCAAAGTGGATGAGTTTTCAGACCAGTACAATGTTTCCGCAGTCACGATTCGACATGACCTCAATTTGCTCGAAAAAGAAGGCTGCGTATTTCGTTGTTATGGTGGCGCAACGCTTAACCCTAACTTTGCATTTGACCAACCTTTGTACCGCAAAGATCAGCTTAATCGCAGTGCCAAGCAATCCATTGCTCAAGTAGCAGCGAATCTTATTCACGATGGTGAGGCGGTTATCTTAGATTCAGGTACCACAATAGGTCTTATGCCTCAGTATTTGATGAACAAGCAGCAATTGGTTGTCATGACCAATGCACTCAATACTGCTTATCAACTTAGTAAATTCGAAAACATCGACCTTCATGTTGTCGGTGGAAGCCTTCGCCGAGCGTCTTGTTCATTGATTGGAAATCATGGAGAGCAACAAATCCGCTCTTACCTTTTTGACAAGCTGTTCCTGGGCGTGGACGGATTCGATCTACAGGCTGGAGTGACCACGCCGGACTCTCAAGAAGCACAAGTTAACCGATCTATGTGCGAAGTCGCTCGCCAAATTATTGCTGTTACGGATTCAAGCAAATTTGGGCGAAAGAGCTTTTGTATGATCCGCGCAGCAAACCAAATCGATGTATTGGTAACCGATAGCAATATTCCCCACGCAACGCACCGAGCGCTCATTGAAATGGGTGTTGAAGTGATTATTGCCGATCAAACTGTTAACTAGGAATAAATATGAAAGCGTTACTTTCTTTAATTGAACAGCATAAGCAAGGCCAATCAACTGGTATTTACTCTGTTTGCTCGGCGCACCCGCTAGTTCTTGAAGCCGCCATTAAACAAGCGGCACAAGATAAACAATTGGTGCTCATAGAAGCGACGTCTAATCAGGTGAATCAATTTGGTGGCTACACCGGAATGACACCGCAAGATTTTTCTAGCCATGTGTTCTCTTTAGCTGAACGTCTCAATTTTCCTGCAGATAAAGTTGTGTTGGGTGGTGACCACCTTGGCCCAAACTGTTGGCAAAACTTATCTTCAAGTCAGGCAATGGAATATTCAGCTCAGATGATACATGACTATGTTTGTGCAGGATTTAAGAAAATTCACCTCGACTGTTCAATGCCTTGTGTTGATGACCAACTGCCTCTTAGTGAAGAACTAATGGCAGATCGTGCCGCAAAGCTGTGTGTGGTTGCGGAGCAGGCATGGAAAAGTATTGGCGGTGAAGCGCCTGTTTATGTAGTTGGAACGGAAGTACCTACTCCAGGCGGTGCACTTGACTCGCTGCAGGAAGAGTGTATCGAAGTGACTAAGCCAGAGAAGGCGTTGGCAACATTGGATGCTCATCATCGGGCATTCAGCGATGCTGGACTTGGTTATGTCTGGCCGCGAGTTATTGCTTTAGTTGTTCAGCCGGGCGTTGAGTTTGACCACCATATGGTGCACCACTATCGAAGTCATGAGGCTCAATCACTGAGTAAGATGATCGATAGTCAGCCACACCTTGTGTTTGAAGCTCACTCTACCGACTACCAGAACCCACCAGCCTACCACCAACTAGTGGGTGACCATTTCGCCATTCTTAAAGTGGGTCCTGCTCTGACATTTGCTTTGCGTGAAGCTCTCTATGGCCTTGAACGCGCCGAAAAAGAATGGCTGGGAACTCATCACTCTTCGCATTTACGTGACACCATTGAACAGGTAATGCATGAACAACCAAGTTATTGGCGCTCACACTACTCAAGCAAAGGCCACCAGCAATTCCTTGATTGCAGCTACAGCCTGAGCGATCGCATTCGTTACTACTGGACTCATCCAGAAGTGAAAGCATCGCAGAAGGCTTTATTTGACAACCTGGCTGCCAGTCCGTTGCCAGTAACGATCCTTAGCCAATATTTGCCAAATCAGGCTAAGGCCATTTCTCAAAATCAAATTGAAAACCATCCCGCTGACATCGTAATTCACAAGGTTATGGAAGTGACTGAGGTCTATTCCGCAGCCTGTTATTCAAATGCAGTGGTTTGTAAGGAGACGATTTAATGAACCTATTTTTAGGCTACGAACAGCCATGGCTAGAGCAACATAATGGTATTCATACAGCGAAAGAAATCAGCCATCAGCCACGCTTATGGCGTGCATTGGCCGATATTTTGGAGCAACAACATGATGCGGTAAGTGCATTTTTGAATCCACTGTTACAACACTCTGACTTACGCATCATTTTGACAGGTGCAGGTACGTCAGCTTTTGTTGGTGATGCAGCCGCGCCGTTTATTCAACAAGGAGTTGGTTTCCAAGTGACGTCAATTCCAACGACCGATTTAGTGTCAAATCCTGAGCAGTACCTTGACCCATCTCGTCCGACCCTGCTTGTCTCTTATGCACGCTCTGGCAATAGTCCTGAAAGCGTCGCCGCAGTGGCACTGGTCGAACAATTGGTTAGTGACTGCCACCACCTGTTTTTAACCTGTAATGGAGAAGGGAGGCTCTCTCATTATGCCCAAACTGCTGATAATGCTTACTGCATGCTGATGCCTGAAGGCTCCAACGATAAAAGTTTCGCAATGACCTCTAGTTTCAGTTGCATGTTGATGGCGACATTGACGCTACTTGGTGGGCAGTCGCCAAGCCAATGGAATGAACAAATCGCCGCGACAGCAACCTTGTGTGAAGACAAGCTAAAACAGTGGCAACCAGCTATTAAAGCACTGGCATGCATGCCTTATGAACGCCTGGTTGTGTTAGGCAGCGGTGGCTTTTCCGGCTTAGCGCGAGAAGCTTCATTGAAATCGTTGGAGCTCAGCGCGGGTAAAGTGATGACGACTTTCGATTCATCGTTAGGTTTTCGTCATGGTCCCAAATTTACCATTAACGACAAAGCATTAGTTATTCAGCTACTTTCTAGCAAGTCGTACACGCGTCAATACGATATGGACCTGTTCAATGAAATCCGTCGAGACAAACAGGCTCTCGGCCATGTTGCTATCTCAGAAGTCGCGCTCAATGAAGAAGGGGTTTTTGAACTTGGGATATTGGGCTTTGGCGATCAGTGGCTGTGCTTCCCTTTCATTTTGTTCTGCCAAATGTTGGCATGTGAAAAATCACTCCAACTTGGTTTGGGACCAGATAACCCATGCCCAACTGGTGAAGTTAACCGTGTGGTGCAAGGCGTCACAATATACCCATTCAATCAGTAAAGAGTTCTATAAGGAAATTAGACCATGCCAAATATCGTTTTAAGTCGTATTGATGAACGCCTTGTTCACGGGCAAGTAGGTGTGCAGTGGGTGGGTTTTGCAGATGCCAATATTATAGTTGTCGTTAACGATGAAGTAGCAGAAGACACTATTCAACAAAACCTAATGGAAATGGTCATCGCTGATGGTATCGCAATCCGTTTCTGGACAGTAAAAAAGGCTATCGAAACCATCCATAAAGCGGCTGTTCGTCAGCGCATTCTATTGGTTTGTCGTACTCCCAAAGATTTCCGTCAATTGGTCGAAGGCGGCTTACCAATTAGCAGTATCAACGTAGGTAACATGCACTACGCCGAAGGTAAAAAACAAATTGCTAAAACAGTTTCAGTTGATGCTGAAGATGTGGCGGAATTTGCACGACTAAAAGCACTTGGGGTGACATGCACAATTCAAGGTGTACCAACTGAAAGTGCAACTGACATTTTTACTCTTATCTAATAATAAGGACACCAATCATGGAAATAGGACTCTTACAGGCGGTGATGCTCGGCATCCTAGCCTTCTTTGCGGGCCTTGATATGTTCAACGGTCTGACTCACTTCCACCGTCCAGTAGTACTTGGTCCGCTTGTTGGTCTAATTTTAGGCGACTTGCAAACCGGTATTTTAGTCGGTGGTACGCTAGAACTGATCTGGATGGGTCTAGCTCCGCTTGCTGGCGCTCAGCCACCAAACGTTATCATCGGTACTATCGTTGGTACGGCTTTCGCAATTACCACTAAAGTTGAGCCTAATGTCGCGGTTGGTGTCGCTGTTCCTTTTGCGGTTGCAGTTCAAATGGGTATCACCCTACTGTTCTCTGCAATGTCAGCTGTTATGTCTAAGTGTGATGAGTTTGCACAAAACGCAGATACCGACGGTATTGAACGCGTGAACTATATGGCGCTTTCCGTACTAGGTTCATTCTACTTTTTATGCGCTTTCTTACCTACCTACCTTGGTGCAGAGCACGCTGGAAAAATCGTTGAAGTCCTACCAAAAGACCTTATCGACGGACTAGGTGTTGCCGGCGGCATCATGCCAGCTATTGGTTTCGCAGTACTGATGAAGATCATGATGAAGAATGCTTACATCCCTTACTTCATCTTAGGTTTCGTTGCGGCAGCTTGGGTACAACTCCCAATTCTTGCGATTGCGGCCGCCGCGACAGCGATGGCAATCATCGACTTTATTCGTAAAACAGAACCAACTCCTGTAACTGCACCCGCTGAGGACTTTGAAGATGGAATCTAATGTAAGCAACGAACTAGACCTTCGTAAACAAAACGCTGATGTGCAGCCAGCTCCTGGTGTTAGCGCAGATGAATATGAAAACAAAGAAATTGGCGCTGAGCTAACCAAAGCGGACATCAACCGTATGGCATGGCGCTCATTGTTGCTCCAAGCCTCTTTTAACTACGAGCGTATGCAGGCTTCTGGCT
The DNA here is from genome assembly GCF_041439815.1 of Vibrio sp. 1F279. Lineage (NCBI taxonomy): Bacteria > Pseudomonadati > Pseudomonadota > Gammaproteobacteria > Vibrionales > Vibrionaceae > Vibrio > Vibrio sp. 1F279. Next base: position 126,951 of record NZ_JBGOOU010000002.1, read on the forward strand.
GGTTATATGGCCTGCTACCAGCGCTGAAGAAGATACACACAAATAAAGCTGACCTTTCTAAAGCGATGCAAGGTCACATGGGGTTCTTTAATACACACCCATTTTTGGTGACATTTGTAATGGGTATCATTCTGGCAATGGAGCGCTCAAAGCAGAACATCAACAGTATCCAAAGCACCAAGATTGCAGTCGGTGCGCCAATGGGTGGTATCGGTGATGCGATGTTCTGGTTAACACTATTACCTATCTGTGGTGGCATCGGTGCTGACCTTGCACTCCAGGGCTCAATTATGGGGGCAGTGTTCTTTTTCGTTTTGTTTAACGTGGTGCACTTCGGTCTTCGTTTTGGTCTGGCACATTACGCCTACCGCATGGGAGTAGCGGCCATTCCAGTGATTAAAGCTAATACCAAGAAGGTGGGACACGCCGCATCTATGGTCGGAATGACGGTCATCGGCGCATTGGTTGCAACTTATGTCCGCCTGTCAACAACAGCTGAAATTACCGCGGGCGACGCAGTAGTAAAACTACAAGATGATGTTATCGACAAACTGATGCCAGCGTTCTTACCACTTGTTTATACCCTGACAATGTACGCCTTGGTTAAGCGAGGTTGGAGTCCGCTCAAACTGATTGGCCTGACTGTCGCTCTGGGTGTAGTAGGTCGCTTTATGGGCTTCTTATAAAACTTACCTCCACATGATTAACAGGGGCTGAGTAATCGGCCCTAATAAGGGAAATAGAAATGATTGCAGTAATTTTATCTGGTCACGGTGGGTTCGCGTCTGGTCTAGCAAAAGCAGTATTCCAAGTCATTGGCGAACAGCCTCAGTTTAGGTTTATCGACTTCCCGGAAGAGGCAACTACATCACAGCTTGAAAAGGCAATGCGAGAGGCGATAAAAGAAATTGATTCTGGAGAAGGCATTGTTTTTCTGACTGATTTGCTGGGAGGCACACCATTTCGTACCGCATCTCTTCTGAGTCAGAAAAGAGACGACATTGAAGTGGTCACAGGGACAAACATGCAGATGGCTGCGGAAATGTTACTTGAACGCGATGAGCTTAGTCTGATCGAGTTTCGCAAGCAAGCTGTCGAATGTGGGTATAGAGGAATTACTTCATTGGCTGCGGAAATGGAACAAAGAGCACCAATTACAGATACGGTAGAAGAAGATGGGATCTGAACGACACACGAATGTGCGCAATAGCTATCGAGTTCAGCGGATATTACACGGTGAGACTTGGCTTACCAATGCCTTAATCACTATTAATGGCGAGGGGATTATTGACGCTATCGAGCCATTTGAACCTCAGAAGCATATAGATTTTATTGATTTAGGTGATGTTAGTTTACTTCCCGGCATGATTGATAGTCACGTACATGGCTCAAAGGGCTGCGATGTTATGGATGCTAGCCATGACAGTTTGAACACAATGTCACGTTACTTTGCCAGCCTTGGCGTCACAGCGTTCGTTGCTACGACAGTAACTGCGCCAGTGGCAAAAATTCGGGCTGCACTTCAACAAGTGGCTAAAAGCAAGCGACGGGGTGTTGTCGGTGCTGAAATCCTCGGTGCGTATTTAGAAGGGCCTTACTTCACGGAGAAAAACCGCGGAGCACATCCAACCACATGGTTTAGAGATCTATCTGTCGAAGAGCTCGATAAGTGGATGTCTTACAGTGATAACCAATTAATTACAGTCGCGCTTGCTCCCGAAAAGCCAGGGGCGTTGGAAGCTATCCGGTATTTACGAAAACACAATGTAAAAGTGATGCTTGGTCACACCGATGCCAGTTATGAGCAGGTTCAGCAGGCTCTAGAGGCTGGTGCGAATGGCATTGTCCATTGCTACAACGGTATGCGTGGATTGCATCACCGTGACCCCGGAGTGGTTGGAGCTGGCCTTACCCACCCCAACAGCTATGTAGAGATGATCGCTGATGGGCACCATGTGCATTCGGCAGCTATAGATATAGCACATCGCTGCTGTGGTAGACGTATGACGCTCATTACAGACTCGATGAGTGCTACTGGGATGCCTGATGGAGATTACACTCTTGGAGAGTACACGGTGCGCATGAAATATGGAGTAGTAACCACCGATAGCGGCAGCTTAGCTGGTAGCACTTTGACCTTACCGCTAGCGGTACAAAACATTCAGAAGTGGCTAAACCTGCCACTTGAACAAGCATGGTTGATGGCCTCTTTAACACCGGCTAAATCGCTAGGCTTACAACATTTATTAGGCAGTTTAGAAGTGGGTAAACGCGCTTCTATGGTGGCAGTTAAATCAGATTTCTCAATTACTAAAACTTGGGTGAACGGACATCTTGTATTCGAAACTGAATCCGTACCAAGTCAGGAGGCTTTATGTATCTAATCTCTTCTCGTGAAATGTTAAAACGTGCTCAACAAGGTGGTTATGCAGTTCCTGCATTCAACATTCACAACTTAGAAACTGTGCAGGTTATTGTTGAGACAGCATCAGAAATGGGCTCTCCAGTTATTCTTGCTGGCACACCAGGCACCTACGACTATGCAGGCACCGATTATCTAATCAGTATCTGCAAAGAAGCTGCGCATAAACACTCAATTCCGCTCGTTTTACACCTTGATCACCATGAAGATCTGCAGGATATCCGCACTAAGGTGGGCCATGGTATTCGCTCTGTTATGATCGATGGCTCTCATCATGCCTTCGACCAAAATATAGACATCGTGCGTTCTGTGGTTCAATACTGCAACCGCTTTGATGCAAGCGTTGAAGCTGAATTAGGGCGTTTGGGTGGCCAAGAAGATGATTTAATCGTTGATACTGCCGATGCGTTAATGACTGACCCTGCATCAGCTGCTGAGTTTGTTCGTCGTACCGGTATTGATTCGTTAGCTGTGGCAATTGGCACTGCTCATGGTCTGTACAAAGCAGAACCGAAACTCGACTTTTCTCGTCTGGACAAGATCCGATCTGTGGTTGATATTCCGCTCGTTCTGCATGGTGCGTCAGGTGTACCAGATGAAATGGTTCGTCGTTGCATTGACCTCGGAGTTTCTAAAGTCAACGTGGCGACTGAGCTGAAAATTGCATTCTCTGACGCGGTAAAACAGCACTTTGCTGATCATCCCGATGCCAACGACCCACGTAAATACATTACTCCAGGCAAAGCAGCGATGAAGCAAGTCGTGATGGACAAAATTCATATGTGTGGCAGTGAAGGACGCATCTAGTCGATTTTAGAAACCTTCTGCTATATCTCCTGAAGGCTGAAGATTAACACCCTCCCCCCTATCGTCGGTGTTACTTAAGGGAACCTCTAGTCAAGGCTCCCTTTTTATTTCTAGGTCACGCTCTTTTATGTCTCAACACTAGAGCGAAACAACACGCTTTATCTCTTTCAAAACCTCGGCGTTAGCGATAGCCCCGAGGTTTTCTACACTCTTACCATTGATGACCTGTTTCACTGCCAGCTCCACCAGTTTGCCAGAGCGTGTTTTTGGCACGTCGCTGATCGCAAATATCTGGCTTGGCACGTGTCTTGGTGAACAGGATGATTTGAGTTTGCTTTTGATGGCTGTCAGTAACTCATCATCTAGATCCACACCTTGCTGCAGTTGGACAAACAGCCATATCTGCTCGTTGCGGTCGATGTCTTTGCCGACGGCTATCGAATCCACAATGCCTTCAATAGTGTTCACTTGCTGGTAGATCTCGGCAGTACCAATTCGCACACCACCAGGGTTGAGTGTGGTGTCGCCTCGCCCGTAGAACAGGTAGCCACCATGCACGCTCTGTGCGACTTCATCACCGTGATGCCACACATTATCGAACTTGTCCCAGTAAGTGCTGTGGTAGCGCTCTCCGGTGTCATTCCAAAAGCCAGCAGGGAAGTTGGGGAGGGAGTTTGTACACACCAGTTCGCCACGTTCATGATTAACCTTGTGACCAGACGAATTGAACACCTTGATGTCGACGCCGAGCCCTGCCTGTTGGCACTCTCCGCGATACACAGGCGAGATTGGGTTACCTAAAACAAAGCAGCCACAAATATCCGTACCGCCAGAAATTGACGCTAAATGCAGGTTTTGTTTGATGTGTTTGTAGACGTAATCGAATTGCTCAGGGTAGAGCACTGAGCCCGTCGAGCACAGTGTTCTTAATTGAGGCAGAGAGTGGCTGTCGATCGGTGAGAGTTCCGCTTTCTCAATCGCTTCTAGGTACTTGGCTGAGGTGCCAAATGTCGATATATCAGCTCGCTGCGCTAAATCCCACAGAACGTCAGGTTGCGGATAAACCGGGCTGCCATCAAAGATCACTAAACAAGCCCCGCTGGCTAGTGCAGAAACGTGCCAGTTCCACATCATCCAGCCACAAGTGGTGTAATAGAACACGCGATCTCTCGGTTTAATATCGCAATGAAGCTGATGCTCTTTTAGGTGGTTGATGGTAGTGCCACCAACAGAGTGAACAATACACTTAGGCTTTCCGGTGGTACCGGAAGAGTAGAGCACAAACAGCGGATCATTGAAGCCGATACGAACAAATCGAAGAGGTTGTGGCTGATAGTGATGAATGATGCTGTGCCAGCTTTGGGGTGACACATCATGTTTAACGTTGTTCTTCTCTAAATCACGAGTCGGTTTCAAATAACCGATCTCACACACCTGTTTTAGCGCGTTTAAGTGCTCGATGATTTCACGGTTCTTGTCTGCCATATCAAATGTTTTACCATTGAAGGTGTAGCCATCACAGGTTAACAGTACCTTAGGTTTCACTTGGCTAAATCGCTCAATCACACTCTCGACGCCAAAATCAGGCGAAGTCGATGTCCAAATCGCACCCAAGCTAGTAGTTGCCAACATCGCAATCACGGTTTGAGGAAGATAAGGGGTATAAGCAGCAACTACATCACCTTGTTGAACACCTATATCGACAAGCCATTGTTGAACGTTAGATACTTCCTTACACAAGTTTTGCCATGTGTAGCTTTGATGCTCGCCACGCTCATTCTCAAACCAAATCGCAAGCTCGTTTGGTAACGTTTTTGATGAGTGCAGCAAGTTTTCGGCGTAGTTAACTTGAGCATTCGGAAACCACACCGCATCGCGATTCGATTTTGACTGTTGCCAACGGCTCTCGCCTTGAGTTTTGATGAGCTCTCTTTGTGCGTTATCAATACTGTCTTGCGAGCCCACCATTCCACAAAACTGCCAAACGTTCTGCCAAAACGATTCGGGATGTTCCACAGACCATTGATGAAGCTCCGTGTAGTTTTTCCATTCCGTCCCTAGCCTTAAGTCTTGTGGCTTTAATCCTGACAGAGTGAGGCTATCCATAAATCGGGTTACGTTGGCGTGTGCGATACGCTGGTCGCTAGGCTGCCAAACTGGCTTATTGCTTTCGTGCATTCCTTTACCTTTAACAAAACGTTAACGATTTCAGTCTGGTATTTAGGTTTTACAAAGTCAAAAGATCAGCAAAATAAGGGTGCGGCGGAACTGTGTAAATAAAATGTTACACGATCGCTTGTTTCGAAAAATCGCGCAAATTGGCGGATATATGGAGTGGAGATAGGCTTAAAGTGAGACATTCGAAAGGAGGTGTGTAATGACTCAATATCATTCTAAGCCCGTGAGCCAAGAGGGATGGGTTGAGTGGAGCCTCGAAGAAGACGCCATTTGGCACGACTTAGTGAAAAGGCAACTGGACGTCATTAATGACCGCGCATGCGATGCTTATTTGCACGGTTTGACCCTGCTGGATCTGCCATTAGACAGAGTCCCTCAGCTTCCAGAGATAAACAAGGTGCTAATGGAAACAACAGGTTGGCAGGTTCAGCCTGTGCCCGCATTGATCGATTTCGACCGATTCTTTGATTTGCTCGCCAATAAAAAATTCCCAGTTGCGACATTTCTGAGAACGCGAGATGAGTTCGATTACTTACAAGAACCTGATTTCTTTCATGAAATTTTCGGCCACTGTGCCATGCTCACCAATGCCGATTTCGCGGCTTTCACTGAGCATTATGGAAAACTAGGCCAAGCCGCCACATCTAAACAGCGCGCCTATCTTGCCCGTTTGTATTGGTTTACGGTTGAGTTCGGTTTAGTAAAAGAGGGACAAAAACTGAAAATTTATGGCGGTGGTATTCTCTCGTCTCCGGCGGAAACCATGTATGCATTGGGTGGTGATTTGGCGGTTCGTGAGCGGTTCGATCTGCAAACGGTGTTAAGAACGCCTTATCGTATCGACATCATGCAGCCGAAATATTACGTGATCGACGAACTGTCTGAGCTCTTCCAAATCAGTCAGGAAAACCTATTACAGCAAGCTGATCTCGCCATCGACGCGGGGCTACTACCACCACTTTTTGAACCCAAGGAACCAACACATGTTGAATGAACAACAATGCGAAGCCTGCAGTATCGACGCGATTGCCCTAAGTAAAGATGAACAACAATCTTTACTGTTGGAGTTGTCAGACTGGCAGATCATCAAAAGAGACGGCATCCCGCAGCTTGAGAAAGTGTTTAAGTTTAAGAACTACAAACAAGCATGGGCATTCAGCAACAAAGTGTCAGAGTTGGCAGAAGAAGAGTTCCACCACCCTTCGATTTTATTGGAGTGGGGCAAAGTCACCGTCACTTGGTGGAGCCACTCAATCAAAGGCCTACACAAAAACGACTTTATCTGCGCCTCACGCTGCGATGTGTTCGTGGTGAGTGAATAGACTTTTGGGTTTCGAGGAGCTGTCTTTCTTATCTCTGTGATGCGATTATCTGATTATTCAGCTCATAATGTGAGTTGAATAAGTGATACTTTCGCATCAAGGGTATAACTTCTCTCAAACTAGCTTGACCAGCATCAGCGACTTGCTGCTTTCTCGTCCTACAACCCCCACTATTGCTCATAGTATTGGTTTTATGAGGCTGCTCTATGATATATTTCTCGGCCAAGCGTATTACAGACGAAGGCTAATAATGTCTATCAACCTTTCACTCCTCCCACCCAGTGAGAAAAATAAAATCGAACTGGATAAGCAAGCATCGTTTCTTGTATGGAAACTGAAGCAAGCGAAATGTGGCCCTGAAGCCATTGTTGAAGAAGCAATGAAGCTAGGTGATCCAGAAGAAAAGACTTGGTTTGAGCAGTCTGTAGAAAAATACAAACGGGTAATGGGTGTCGCATAAACGCAGATAAACCTTACCCAGCAAAGCTGTTGAATTGAAATGACGCAGTAATTTGCTAGAATTTGCACCGTTAATTGAATCAGAGAGAAGATCCCGATGGGAAGAAGTTTTGAAGTGCGCAAGGCCTCAATGGCGAAAACTGCAGGCGCAAAAATTAAAGTTTATTCTAAATACGGTAAAGAGATTTACGTACTGGCTAAGAACGGCAGCTCTGACCCAGACATGAACCTACCTCTTAAGCACCTGATTGCTAAAGCGAAGAAAGACCAAGTACCCGCTCACGTTATCGACAAAGCGATCGATAAAGCGAACGGCGGCGGCGGTGAAGACTTCCAACCAGCTCGTTACGAAGGTTTTGGCCCAGGTGGCACAAGCGTAATCGTTGACTGTTTAACAGACAACGGTAACCGTACTTTCCAAGACGTTCGCCAATGTTTCGTTAAAACTGGCGCGAAAATCGGTGTTGAAGGTACTGTTTCTCACATGTTCGCTCACCAAGCTGTATTCCAGTTTGCAGGCGAAGATGACGAGATCATCCTAGAAACGCTAATGATGGAAGACGTAGACGTGACTGACGTTGAGCTAGAAGACGGTGTTATCACTGTATTCGCTCCAACGACTGAGTTCTTCAAAACGAAGACAGCACTAAACGCTGCGTTCCCAGACCTAACGCTAGACGTTGAGGAAATCACTTTCGTTCCTCAAACAACTACGCCAGTAGCTGAAGAAGATTCTGAGAAATTCCAGAAGTTCTTAGACATGCTTGACGACTGTGATGACGTTCAGCAGGTTTACCACAACGCTGAGCTGTAATATCAATCTATAATTGATAGCTTTGCTCTTGTGAGTAGAATGTAGAATACAAAAAACCGAGCCTAGTGCTCGGTTTTTTTATGGGCGTAATTCAGACGTTTATCCGTGAGCATGACTCTTTGATCGCAGCCCCTTGATGGCAGCTTCTAGATCATAGCTCCTAGAGCATAAGCCCTTGATCATCGTTCCGTGACCTCAGGTATGCAAAGCGCTCTCGGGCGACAAATCCATGCTGAGAGTTTTCTGATCAAAGGAAGCACGGTGAGGTTGAGCGTGATAGCACACGGCCAAGCAATGAAAAAGCTTTGCAGCCAGATTGGCGGCCACTCGGGGCTGAATCCCATTTTGTAGCCAGAAATTAACCCAGACATGATGGTCGCCATGGTCAGGGAGGATAAAATCGCGGTTACCCAAAATTGTTTGTTGTTCATACTGTGTTCTCCCGTGATTTTCTGTTGTTGATGAGATAAGGTTACATCTATCCATTAATGAGAAAAATAGGCACATATAGAAGTATGAATTCCATATTTGGAAACATTGATGATCTGTTCTTATTCTGTGCAGTGGTTGAAGAGGGCTCTTTGCTATCGGCTTCTAAACGGCTGCAACTCCCAGTGTCGACTATGTCGCGTAGGCTAACCGCATTGGAAGATCGCCTGAATATCCGACTTTTAGAAAAGAAAGGTCGTGAGCTGGTGGCCACCAAAGACGGCGAGGCGGCCTTTTCTGCACTGAGCAGCGGCATGGAGTCGATTCATCAGGGCTTTAATAGCTTGCTAGAAGAGCGTGACGCTATTCAAGGCAAGATAAAGCTCGCCGTACCTCACAACTTCTATAGTGGCTTTTTAAGGTCGATGGTAGAGCAATTCCTCACTCAATATCCGAACGTTCAGCTCGATCTTACCTTGAGCCAGCAACAGTTTATCCCGCAGACCGACCGTGACTTACTGATCACGTTTAAGATCTCAGAGATGGAAGGCATGATTGCTCGTCCACTTTTCAAAGCCAAACACGGATTTTTCGCGAGCCAAGAATACTTAGATTCGCGTGAGACGATTGAAAAGCCGGACGACCTAGAGCTTCAAGACTGGATCAACGTTGATGATGTGTTTGATATGCCGCTCTACAAATCCGACCGCTTAGAGCAGATGATCACGATTAAACCCAAGTTCATCGTCAACGATATTCATGCGGTGGCGGCCGCAGCGCAAAAAGGTTTGGGGCTTGCTTCATTGCCTTTTCGTCATGTATCCCCTGAGATGAATTTGATTCAAGTGCTCCCTGAGTATCATCGGGGTGATCGCCAAGCGTATTTAGTGTACAAAGAAAGAAAATATCAGCCAAAGGCTTTGACCCTGCTTATTGATGCGTTGATTGAGAGTGTTCGATCTTTTCATAGCGATGACTTGGTCAAATAAAAGGAGAAAGAAATGAAAGTAAGTTTTATCGGGCTAGGCGTTATGGGCTTCCCAATGGCAGGCCACCTAGTCAAAGCCGGTTTTGAAGTAACGGTGTTTAACCGCACTCACAACAAAGCATTAGACTGGGCTGATAAACACCAAGGTAAAACGGCAGAATCTGTGGCTGAGTGTGTCGCAGAAGCTGACGTGGTATTGGTTTGTGTAGGTAATGATGACGACGTTCGCAGCATGACAACCAGCGAAATAGGCGCATTGGCAGCGATGAAGCCAAACGCAATTCTTGTCGATCACACCACAACGTCGGCAGTTCTGTCTGAAGAGCTTGAAGTGGCTGCGAAGCAAGCAGGTATTCGCTTTATGGATGCACCAGTGTCTGGTGGTCAAGCGGGTGCAGAAAACGGCGTGCTAACCATTATGTGTGGTGGCGAACCAGATCTATTCAACGACCTTCAACCTGTATTCGAAGCTTACGGAAAATCGTCGGTTCTGATGGGTAAAGTCGGCCAAGGCCAACGCGCAAAAATGGTTAATCAGATCTGCATCGCGGGTGTATTGAACGGTTTATCTGAAGGCTTGGTACTTGCTGAAAAATCAGGTTTGGATATCCCAACTCTGGTTGATTGCCTTAAAAATGGCGCTGCCGGTTCATGGCAGATGGAAAACCGCGCGACCACAATGGCGCAAGATAAATTCGATTTCGGCTTTGCCATTGATTGGATGATCAAAGACTTAGGTTTCTGCCTAGATGAAGCAGAACGCCAAGGCATCCAACTTCCTTTGACGGAAAAGACCAACAACGCCTACAAGACACTGTCTGCCCAAGGACAAGGTCGCATGGATACATCAGTATTGATGAAAGCTGTAGTTGAAGAGACGAAAAAGTAGAAGAAACTAAGAAATAGAAGAGTTTGAATAGTAGACGAGATTAAGTAGAGAGACTAAAAGTCGTCGAAGCTTCGCCCTGTTTTGACAAAATAGCCGCTAACTAGCGGCTATTTTTTGTTTTTAATCAAAAAGTAAAATAACATATTTTTCAACAATGTAAGTGGTTGTAAGCTTATTTTGGTTGAAAGTCCATCAGCACCGTTCGCGTGCTGCGAGATCTGTATCAATTTCGCTTCACTCTATGCTGGTGAATTGTTTAATTGATCAAGTTATGTTGCTATTCCATTACAAAATAGTTGAGGAACGATCGCAGTTTGAACTGGTCTATTTAGGTTGGTTGGTTATAAGTCAATGATAAAATCATTAAAAAGCGTGATACAATTATCATTATTAATAAATTCCCATACATTATTTTTCAGGGTTATATGAAATCAATATCAACAAAGCTTCTTCTAGTTCCACTGTTCTTTTCTATCTTTTTAGTTGTAAGCAACTTAAAAAGCGAAGCTACTTCAAATGAGGTTATGGACAGTTTTCACTCTGTGTACGAGGACCGAGTCATTCCGTTATCTGATTTGAAAAGTATTTCGGATTTGTACGCGGTAAGCGTGATTGATGCGGCGAATAAATACCATGTGGGAATGATAGAGCAGACGGCTTTTTATTCTGGTGTTTCTGTTGCGATGAAAGAGGCTCATGAGCTATTCCTTCATTATCTGGCAACGCAGCTAACAAGAGAAGAAGAGGGGTTGGCAAAAGAGCTTCAACTTAAAATAGACAAGGTGGAGCGAGAAGTACCATTAATTCTTGATAAACATAGAAATATGATGATTGATGATTCTGAGATGATCACTAAGCTTTATCTCCTTGTTGATGATATGGGAGGCGTTCTTGGTGAATTGATCTCATTGCAATTGGACGTCGCTAAGGAAGAATTAGCCCATTCTGATTCAGTTTTAGAGTCCAACTCTTCTTTCTCATGGTGGCTGGTTCTTTTCTCTTCTATCGTTGCTTCTGGCTCATCTTATTTCCTAGTGAAAAGAGAATTGAGAAATTTACCATTGATCGTAAATTGGATTAGAGCCCTTGAGAATGGACGTTTATCGGACGTTAAATTGAAAGAGGGTGGAAATGAGCTCGACACTATTTCAGATTCTTTGTCTCAACTGTCTGCAAAATTGAATGATATCCTGTCACAGGCAGGTGTAAGCATGAATTCAATTAACCAAAAGCAAGAAGAGTCTTTAGCTCTGATAGAGCGATCCCAGAGTAACTCTTTGAATGAACTATCATCGGTAGAGCAAATCGCGACGGCCGCGACTGAGTTATCTTCAACAGCGAGAGACGTTGCTGACAACGCACAAAGAGCTGAGCAGTCAGCAATGGAAGCGAATGACATTATTCAGCTAAGCCATGGAACATTGAAAAACTCAACTGACACGACAGAAGAAATTTCTGAATCAATATCAGAAACTCAAACGGTCGTGAATTTACTTAGAGAGCACTCAGAGCGTATCAGCAGTGTTGTTGAGGTAATTAAGAACATCTCTGAGCAAACCAACTTGTTAGCGCTTAATGCCGCGATTGAAGCGGCTAGAGCCGGTGAGCAAGGAAGAGGGTTTGCTGTTGTTGCTGATGAAGTAAGAGCTTTGGCTGGGAAAACTCAGCAGTCCACTATCGATATCCAAGAGATCATTGCGCAGTTACAAGACCAATCTAAGCAAGCGGATGAATCTATGGTGAAAAACGTTGAACTGATGCGCTTAACAAAGTCTACGACCGATGAGCTTGCTCAATCTTTTCATTCGATATCAGAAAAGGTTTTAAGTATTTCAGAAGTGAATGCCATTGTTGCTACGGCATCAGAAGAGCAAAGTGCCGTTACGACAGATATATCGACACAGCTTGAAAATATGAACGTACTGGTTCAACAAAATATTGAAGGCATTGATCAATCAGCTCAAGCAAACCAAAGCGTTGTTGAAGTGACGAAAGAACTCAACTCAGAACTAAGCTATTTTAAGTTAGACAAATAACCAGTCGATGCTAGTGTGCTTTTTCTTTAGAAATTAAGCTCCCTTGATTTAGATGTAATAATTGAGACCATGACAAGATAGCCGCCATTGAGCGGCTATTTTTTTGTCTGGTATATGTGTAGCTGGATGTATTACTTGGCTTAAATTGGCCGAATAAATCGTTTTGTCTTAACTCAATAACTCTCTTCATAGATTAATTTTTCGTGCGCAATCGTGTGCATTGCGCTTGATTACATTTGCTTACATTTAGATAATCCCCTTGCTGTTAATGTCTCGACTAGAGCAAGGCTCGGACTTGATCCAAAACAGTAAAATATTTTTGAGTACTTTTGGGAGTAAGGCATATGAATATAAGAAGGCGAGATTTCCTTAAATCAGGCTTGATAGGTGGTTCAGGTTTACTTATAAGCACCTCTGTTCCGGCTCTTCCGAGATTCTCGTTCGCTGAGAAAACAGGTGTAATGACAGTCTCTTTCTCTGGCACAGCTTGCACTCGTGATGAAGGGGAAGTATCCCGTGAGGAAAGTGACAAAAATATCTACCTTCCTTCAACAGGTTATATTCCCGTTAGAATCATCAATGAGCTGAAAGGTGTTGGAATGACGGTCAGAGGGGCTGGTGAGAATGACTGGGCTCATACCAGAGATACCAGTGAACCGCTGATGGTCAACGGTCCACTTAACGCGCCAGATGAACTGCTGTCTGATATTTCTAGCTATATTAGCGGAAACCAGTATACCAAGTATAAGGAGTCCCTTGCGGGTTGGACTATGCCTGCGTTAGCACTGCACGGAGCAAACTTGGCTGCGGCAAGTGAAGGTGATGTGTTTAACCTAATCGGTCATAGCCGGGGAGCCTGTGAAGCTATCATGGCTGCTTGGTTCTTATATGCATATGGTGACGAAAAAACACGTAATACGCCAGTTAATATCTTCGCAATAGATCCGGTTCCTGGGCCTGGCACATGGTGGAGTATTCTTACTCAACTGCCTCCAAACGTCGTTAACTACGTAGGCGTTTATTCTTGGGATCAATCATACAATCTAAACGTGCAAGATCATGCCTTCCAAGCCCTAGTTCCTCGGCCAAATGGAAGGATGAGAAACGAAAATAACGATATCACAATCCACAGTCAGTCATGGTGGGACTGGATAAAAAGGTATCCAGGCTGGGCAAGCATGGCAAACGATGTACAACAAGCCGATCCTCTTGCTCCAGATAGTAACCGACCTCAACCTGTTGGTTATGAGCTCTATGCCTGCCGTGGCAGACACGGCACAGTAGCCGGGAATACTACCAGTGATGGTTATTATTCTGCTGATAAGGTAAGTGCAACGGTAGCTCCTGTCCCTGAGCTAATCTACAAAATGGCTAGAGGTTACCTGACCCAATGGGGAACCGATTTTTCTGTTCCTTGCGCTGTTGAAAAAAGTGTTACAGAGCTAAGAAAAGAAATTCATACCTTCCATCGTGAGTTCGACATTATGGGAGGAGGAGAAACTCGTAATAGTAACTCCCTTCCCGGAAGGCCGTATGTTCGAAGAATCTCATCAATTTGGGGGCGTAACCCGAACGATACCTATTATATGGACGATGTAGTTGGCGATCCTCCATATAAACTCGCTTATCCGGTAACTACAGAGCGAAGCAACAAAGGGTGGGTTGACTGGAAGTTTTTATGATCCCCAAATTAATCGATGGCAGAGTTAAATCGAAATCCGCTTGTAAATTGACAAGCTGTTTATAAACAGCAGGTTAAGGTGAAGATGAGTAAAATAGAGTTAATCAAAGAAGAACTATCAAAAAACGACCTTTTCTACCATGACAGTGATATGAACTATGTCAGGTTACTTGATACTCCCAGTATATGGGGGATGTCGTTTGGTCCAGAGATAATGCCTCGTGCTATTGAACGTCAGGGGGAATTTGAGCGGGCAATTGTTGAGGTAGTACAGAAGACTCGTTATCGGTGTGACATCTCGTCGCTAAACAGCCCAGATCCTGATTGGGCGAGAGCGATTCTGGGAGCAATAGATACCGCACTTACGGAGCCTATGGGCCGAAACGAATCACCACAATTCCGGTTCATATTTGGTCAGACGCCACTCTACCCTATCAATGAGCCAGATAATCTTATCGATTTCAAAGCTGCTCTGGTTCGCTTAATCAGAGCGCGCTCAGCATATTGGGAGATCATGCCTGAATTCGTTGTGGGTAGGTTCTACCAAAGAGCGACTGGCTCTTGGATGTCAGCACAGAAGAAATTTCTTCCGGAGTCATTAATTTCTGATTCTGATACAAAAATGACTTGGAATCACACCAAAATTATAGCCTGTGATGGTGTTGAGTCTTTGGTTGGTGGCCATAACCTGAATATGGATCTTTTCCGAAGCTATCCACCTGTCCATGATGTTTCTGTTGTTGTTCATGGTGCGGCCAGTTTAGGTTCTCAACTGTTCCTTAACGAACTATGGACGGCGGATACATTTCTGCTTACTAAGGAATCATTAGATACTGATGACTTCACTTGGTACAACAGGGATAGCGAACCCAACTATCCACATGATCCTCTTATGATTAGTTATGTTCAGGATTACATACAGGAAAAACAGAATAGTATTCTAGAGGTCCATGAAACCGGTATTCAACCTGGAGTCGATCCTCAACCTCCAGCTTTACCTCCGTTGCCTTCAATTAATCAAATCGAAAAGTTTGATTTGCGCTCAGTCTCAGACTTAGATGCTAACGTTTTTGAAGAGCGTCAGGTGTACCATTCATACGATAAGCTAGAGGACTACAAAAAGTCCGACCGTATACTCACGGTCGGTAAGTATTGGACAGGGCCTAACCGAGATACCGATTTTAAGATAGGCTCGGAAATCATGAAAAAGAGCCTAATTTTAAATGCGAAAAATGTTATCCGTATGTCGCAGCAGGATGTGATCAGTGCTTGGAAAAAGAACTGGAAAGATCACGTTGTATGTCATTGGATTATCGAAGCATTGCTGAAAAATGAAGGGCTAACTGTTCAGATCGTTGTATCGTCCCTAGATGCAGGCGCAGGGGCTGAAGGCGATCAATACTCATTTGGATCGGGAGCGGTACGGACATTTGGTTTGATGGAGTATTACATGACTCACGATGCCGATACCGATCAACTCCTTGATGACAGTGATGGTAAGCGTCAGGACGCTTTATCTCGTCTCTTTATCGCGCCGTTCTTTTTTACCGATAAAGTACCGGAAGATAAGACGACTGAAGGCGATACGTACAAATGGCCAAATCTTCCAGAGCAGGGAAAAACAGCAACACTCAAGGCTCAGCCATTGTCAGAGAGACCACCGGAGCAAGGAGTGATTGGGCATCCATTTTGGACGACAGTGAGTGCGAGTGGGTTCTTTTATGGGGCTGTTGATTCAGCTCCCGGTAATCATTCAAAAGTAATGATTGTCGATGATGAGGTTTGTATCGTCGGTTCGGATAACCTTTATCCTGGTAATTTGGCCGAGGTCAATTACCTTATTGAAGGTGAACCTGTTAACGATTTACTTGAGTCTTACTGGAAACCTTTGTGGAAATACTCAGGACCGCATGCTTACTCAGGTTAGTTTGTTGTAACTTAAGGAGGCGCATAACGCGCCTCTCTTATGCCTGCTTCAGCGTCTACATAGATACGATCGCCTTACGATATTTGGTTAAGAAAGAGACCGTTAGCCCTTGTTTATTCAGTTGGGCATGTTTACAGGTGGACACAAGTTCTTGCTTCTTGTTTATCGTTCCCACCATTCACACCCTCGCTCAACCATTCACTCCTGGTAATTACCATTCGTCGCATTGATAAAACGGCATGACAAATTCTAGTTAACCTTTCAGCGTCAACATTTGAAAGGGATTAGAAATCATGGCTATTTCACGCATTGCTCACTTACATACTTCAAGCTCTACCACTTCTCTGCTTAAGCGTTCATTACTGATTGCGCTTGTTTCGTTTGCACCGTCATTGGCTTTGGCGAACCCAAGTTCAGACGTGCTCGATATCTACAACCAAGCGGCGCAAGGCAATGAAGACTTGGTTGAGGTGGCGTACGAACGCCTTAACGACACGCTGCAACAAGATGGCGCGACACCACTGACTTTGGTGTATCTAGGAAGCACAGAAACCTTAATGGGGCGTGACGCGTTCTTGCCTTGGAACAAGATGAAGTATGTGGAAAAGGGCTTATCAACCATTGATAAATCATTGGTTCTGCTTAAAAGCGAAGATCAACCGATTCATGAGCAACCTCGTATTCAAGGGCTGCCAGATTCTTACCTGACTCGTGCAATGGCCGCCGTTACATACACCTCTCTGCCAGACATGTTTAACCACTTTGACCGTGGTTATGACTTGTTCCTCTCGTTACTCGCGGAAGATGATTTCCAACAACAACATTTCGCTGCGACTTCGTGGATTTACCGTTACGCCATTACTGCATCGATTCGTGCTGAAGATCTTAAGCAAGCACAAGCGTGGCTAGAACAAATGGAAACTGCCGATGCTGGCAACATCGAAACTATGACGGCGAAGGCCCTAATAGCGAAAGCCAAGTAACAGTTGCGAATGCTAAATAGCGGTTTACTCAAGCTCAACAACAACTGCGAACGCTTAAGAATGATGGGTAATCAGAGGACAATGGAATGATTGAATTTAAAGGTATCAGCAAAGCGTATGTGACTGGCGGTCAACGTGTTGATGCATTAAACGGGGTCGATGGACACATCCAACGCGGTGAAATGGTGGCGTTATGTGGGCCATCAGGTTCTGGTAAAAGCACACTTTTGAATATCCTTGGCTTGTTGGATATGGACTATCAAGGTGAGATACATATTGATGGTCAACCGTACCCAACAGAACAGATCGCCGCTGCGCGTTTTCGTCGTCAGTCACTGGGGTTTGTTTTTCAGCGCTTCAATCTTGTTCCTGTGATGACGGCGCTTGAAAACGTCGCTTACCCATTGATGTTGAACCAATGTTCCAAGCAAGAACAGCAGGCCAGAGCACAGCAAATGCTGGAGCGTGTAGGGCTAGGAGATTACGTTCATCATCGTCCAGACAATTTGTCTGGAGGTCAGCAACAACGTGTCGCGATAGCCAGAGCGTTGATCCACAACCCAAGCTTGGTGATTGCCGATGAGCCGACCGCGAGCCTAGACAGTCACACCGCCAACCTTGTAATCGACATTATGAAAGAGCTCGGCCACGAAATGGGCACGACTTTTATTGTCGCAACGCACGACCCAAGAATGGCGCAGCGCTGCGATCGAGTCATTGAACTTATCGACGGTCAACTGGCGCTACAAGCCGCAACTACGGAGGCGATTTCATGGGCAAGTTAACACAAAGAATGAGCACGTTTTTACTTCCAACTTCGGTGCGTTTGGCTTGGCTTAATTTATTGAGAAACGGTCGACGCAGTTTGTTGTCGGTGTTGATCATCGCGATTGCGGTATTTGCATTGACCAGTGCCGGTGGTTATGGGCTTTACACCTACGAATCTTTGAGAGAATCGACCGCTCGAGATACTGGTCATCTTACTTTGAGCACGCCGGGATACTTTGAACAAGATGAAGACATGCCGCTGAGCAATGGTCTAGACAAGGTTCAAGCGCTAACCAAGAGCATTATTGGCGATAGTGATGTGCGTGGTGTACAGCCGCGAATCTATTTTAGTGGTTTGGTTTCTAACGGCAGAAAATCGACCATTTTTATGGGAACGGGCGTGAATGAGCGCGAGTTCGACATGAAAGGTCCTTTCCTTGATGTGCGCAGCGGACAAACCCTGTCGGATGTGAAGTCGCTAAGATACGACAGCCAAGAGCCACAAGTGATGCTGGGAATCGACCTTGCCCGTAACCTCAAAGTTGCGGTTGGCGATTGGGTGACCTTGCTCGCGACCACCAGTGATGGTGCTTTGAATGCTTTTGATTTTAAAGTGCAGGGTATCTATTCGACTGGGGTTCCTGAGTTGGATAAGCGTCAGCTGTATATTCATATCACGACTGCTCAAGAGCTTTTGGCCTCAGACAAAGTCAGTACCTTGTCGGTGTTCTTATTTGAAACCAACAAGACCTCGACCGTTCAACAGCGTATTCAAACTGCTTTAGATCGAAATAGCGCTAGCCAAAACGATCAAGGCACAGAGATCGAGATCACTCCGTGGCAAGATCGCGCGTTTTTCTACACCAAGGTTAAAGATCTTTACGACCGGATCTTCGGCATCATGGGTGCTGTTATGGCATTGGTGGTGTTCGTATCTTTGTTTAACACCATGACCATGTCGGTGACAGAACGTACTCGTGAAATCGGCACTTTGTCGGCACTCGGGAGTTACCCCTCTGAAATCGTCACAGGCTTCTTAAAAGAGGCAGGATTACTGGCACTGATTGGCAGTGCAATAGGCGCGCTAGTGAGTGGTTTGGTGTCGGTGTTACTGCTGGTGGTTGATGTGCAAATGCCACCACCTCCGGGTCGAACCGAGGGCTACCCACTCAACATTTACTTCTCTTTTGAATTAGTTGGTTATGCCACCTTAGGTGTGCTGACGATATGTTTGCTGGCTGCTTATTTCTCTGCTCGCAAAGGCGTGAATAAGCCAATCACGGAGGCACTGGTTTATGTGTAAATTAACTCGTTCATTCAATAGCTTGGGTTTGGCTTTCGCGTTGGGCTCTGTTTTGGCTTTGGTTCTAGCATCAACACCGAGTTGGGCCGTCGATTCACAACAAGTTACCGAGATGATTGCTAGGGCAGACAGCTATCGCTTGAACAGCGCCCAAGCGTCTAAGGTGGTCTCATTAGTTGCTCTATATCAAGACGAGCAACTGGATAAAACCCGAGAGTATAACGTCTACACAAGACCAAACCGAGAGTCGTTAGTGGTCTTTAAATCTGCTGTTGAGGCAGGTCAGAAGATGCTGATGATTGAAGATAATTATTGGCTATTGATGCCGAAATCGCGCCGACCAATTCGTATCACACCGATGCAAAAATTGTTGGGCGAAGCCTCGGTTGGCGATATCTCTACGCTGACGTGGAGCGAAGATTACCAAGGTGAGTGGGTTGCCGAGCAACAAGTTGAGACGCTGACTGGCGAGGCACTCGATACCCATCACTTAAAGCTCGCGGCGAAAACCAAGGGGGCGAGTTACCAGTCGATTGATCTGTGGTTAACAGCAGATCGTGCATTCCCAGTCAAAGCGGATTTGTACCTGCGTTCAGGAAAATTAGCCAAGCAAGCGTGGTTTACTGAAGGCGTGCGAGATGGATTACCAACAGTGGTGTCGATGACCTTACTTGATAAGATTCAGCCAAGTAAGAAAACCGTAATTGAGTACCGCGAAGTGAGCGAGCAAAGCTTGGCAGATAAATACTACAACCCTGCTTACTTATCGCGTAATAGTGTGTCTGGGCTTTAGGTGGGTGCCATGAAAGCTATCAATCGCAAGTCTCACATCAAGTCTCGAGTTGCTACTTTGATTGCTTTGTCTTGCGTGAGTCACACGATTCAAGCGGGCGATCTGAGCCTAGCGTGGGATTGGCAACTGAGTGCAGAAGCCGTTGAGTCGAGAGAGTCGCCATTCAGCCCTTTAGCGTCTGATAATTGTCAGTCATTCAATGGCTTGCTGGATCTAGAGGTTGGATATGGTAATTGGCTTGGTCTGTTCGCAGTGAAAGCCAACGATATTCTAAGCAACAACCCTCAAGGACAAGAGGCGAGCTTTGAGTCTGAATTCATTGTGCGTGAGTTGTTTTGGCAAGGTGGTGTTGAGCTGTCTAATTCTATAGTCGGTGATCACTACCTCGATGTCACTCTTGGCAAGGTTCGCCTAGATTGGGGCGTGGGTTATGGCTATCGACCGTTAGACATCATCAAGCCTTATCGCCAGAACCCAGTCGGTATTGTCGCAGAAGAGGGGGCGGGTGTAGCTTCGGCGTCATTGTTCGATATGACGGGTGAGTGGACACTGCTTTACAGCGACTCTTCATGGACTTCCCAAGATGTGAATGAATTCGAAAAACAGAACCAGCAGCAAGGGTTTGGAGTGCGTCGTTACAACTTGGTAGGCGATCACGAATATCAATGGGTCGCTTATTACGACGATGTACGCATCGGCTTACTTGGAGCTAGCTTGGTGTCGGTATTGAACCTCGCTTGGGAGTTTCACGGCTCTGTGATTTATCAGCGACAAAGCCTTGGCTACAGTCAACCCAACTCACAGCATAAACCGGTTTATCTTGAAGAGCAGGGCGAGGCTTATCAAGCGTTAGCAGGATTAACATGGGCCAATGACACGGGCCACAATGTGGTCTTGGAATACTGGTTTGATAGCCGCGCTTGGAGTCATTCTGAGTGGCAAAGCGCAATAGAAAATGCAGAATCTTTGTCTATCAATTCGATGACAGCATCACTGGCTGGTTCTTACGCTCAAGGTTATCAACACGCCAATTTGGTTCAACATAACATCATGTTTCACTGGTCATTGGATTCGACGCATGGCTGGCTTGAAGATATCACGCCAACATTCGATGTCATGTTCTCTCCACAAGACGGTGGCTTTATTGCTACTCAGTGGCTCAACTATAAGGCTTTAGATAATGGCAATTCATCGTTGGATTTGGAACTTGCTGCACGCTTTCTAGGCGGTAAAAGTGATTCTGCTTACGCCAACTTACCCGATAGTCATATGATTCTTTTAAATATCAAAGGACGATTTTAATGAACACTTTTCCAAACCGTCAGGCTTCATGGATTAAAAGCTTTACGCTAACCACTCTGTTTTGTTTCGTCATTGCCGTCACCACACAAACGATTTGGGGCGGTGATTTTATGGTCAATCTGGCGATCAGTTTTGGTTTTGGCTATAGCGCTGTGGGATCTTCTTTTATTTTGGTTAAGTTGTTTAAAACCGAATCCAGAGTATTTGAAGTCGGTATCTCAATGGTGATCGCGATGACCTTTGGCACCTTGAATGCGCACTACTGGTTAAACGGATATTTCGGGGCAAATATCTCCGACCTCAAATCTGTAGTCTTGCTCGGTGTGATCTTCTGTTCGGTTTGCTATTACTATTTCTACACCAGAGAGCAGCAGTTACGTGCCGATAACGAATTGGAAGTCGCTAAGCGTCGTCAGGCAGACCAAGAAAAGGTGGTGGTGCTAAGTCAGCTTAAGCAATTACAAAGCCAAATTGAACCGCACTTTCTGTTCAACACGCTTGCGACTATCAATGTATTGATTGAGAGTGACAGCGATAAGGCCAAGTTGATGCTCGAAAAACTGACTGACTTATTGCGTGTAACCCTGAAAAATAGCCGCACTGAGCAATCGACTATCGCACAAGAGGTCGACTTGTTAGACGCTTATCTTAATATTCAGAAGATACGCTTGGGTGAGCGCTTAGCGTTTTCGATTGAAACACACGAGATTAGTGATTTTCAGGTGATTCCACCCTTCTTGATTCAACCCTTAGTCGAGAATGCACTCACGCACGGTATCGAACCTCAAGCGGCTGGTGGCCAAGTGAATATCCGCATTACTCAGCAAGCTCAGCAACTAAAAATTGAAGTGTCAGATAATGGCGCTGGGCTGAAAACGTCTTCTGCGAATACGGGGCACGGTGTTGGATTAAGCAATATTCGTCAGCGAATCGAAACCCTTTATGGTGATAAGGCGAGTCTAACGATTACTGAACCTGCTGAGGGCGGGGTAGCATCGACGATCTTGTTGCCGTTGACTGACGCAGCAGCTTAAAATGACAGACCCTAAAGCACAGAAAAGTGACGGAAAATAGACGATTTACAGTGTGAATTTAAAGGATTAACCATGAATAACCCAGCAATACAGCCGAGCGTAACAGCTATTATCGCAGACGATGAAGCACTATTAAGGCACCATCTCGACAAGAGTTTGGCTGAGGTTTGGCCGGAGCTAGAAATCGTCAGCAAGGCACAAAATGGTTTAGAGGCGATGCAGAGTATTCAGCAGCTTAAACCTGATGTGGTCTTTCTCGATATTCGTATGCCTGAGCTGGATGGAATCTCGCTGGCGAAACAATTGAACAAGTTAAATTCACCACCCTTGGTGGTGTTCATTACGGCTTATGATGAATACGCGGTCAAAGCCTTTGAGCACAATGCGATGGATTACCTGCTGAAACCAATCAACGAAGAGCGCTTACTGGCCACATGTCAGAAGGTTCAAGCGCGTCTGTCGCAATCAGGTATTACGCCAGAGCAACCTGATATCACGGCGTTAATGGCTCAGATTCAGCAGTTATCACAATCGACTTCTCAGCAAGCACAGCCCCTTTATCAACAGCAGAAGAAGCATCTAACGTGGCTCAAAGCCAGTGTTGGAGAAGACATTCACCTAATCGCCGTTGATGATGTTGCTTACTTCAAAGCGGAAGACAAATACGTGTCGATATTCAAAAAAGGCCAAGGCGGTTCGCTAGAGGAGTTTATTCTTCGCGTATCGCTAAAAGAGCTTATCACCCAGCTTAACCCCGATGAGTTTTGGCAGATTCACCGCTCGGTGGTGGTGAAAGTGTCGGCCATTGATAAGGTGAAGAAAGGGCTCTCTGGTCAGATGTCGGCTTATGTGTCGGGCGAGAAGCTGTCGATCAGCCGTGCCTCGCAAGTTCTGTTTAAAGGGATGTGAGAAACCTGTTTAAAGGAATCCAATAAATCAGCTTAAAGAGATAAACGAATTTAAGAGGACCTGATACCCCGATCTACAACCCATGACGATCAGCTTATGTAATTTATAAAGTTAACAGTTTCGCGCATGTTTAGGTTGTCTCTCAAAATTTAAATAACTGAATTTATATGAAATTATTATGCTTTTGCGATCGGATATATTGGAGGAAAGCCCTTCAAAGAGATCGTTATGAAAGCATACTATTTAGTCGTCGTATTGAGCTCCACATTGCTAGGTTGCAGTTCTACTCCTCAGCAACAAACGTTATTGAAATCCGATCCATACTGGGTCAAAGGAGAGTTAGATAACGGATTAACCTACCATGTCTACCCTGACCAAGAACAACCTGTCTCGGTACGCTTACTAGTGCATGCCGGATCTTTGCAAGAGAGCGAACAACAGAAAGGGTACGCCCACTTTGTTGAGCATATGGCGTTTAATGGCAGCAAGAACTTTTCAGGAAATGAGGTGGTCGAGCTATTTGAGCAATCTGGTGCCAGTTTTGGTGCAGACTTAAATGCTTATACTTCTTACCAAGAAACCCTCTATAAATTAGATCTGCCTGACAATAAGAACCTAGATAAAGCGCTGGCTTGGTTTAGAGACATTGGCGATGGTTTATTGCTGTCCGAAGCTGAAATTGAAAAAGAGAAAGGTGTGATACTTGGGGAATTTCGATACACGCGAGTTGAAGATAAGCCCCTCTCGTTTAAGTTCTACGATCATCTGGTTGAAGGGACGACTTACCAAAGTAACGATCCCATCGGCAATAAAAAATCCGTTTCTAATGCGAATGTTCAAGAATTAAAGAACTATTACCAAACTTGGTATCAACCTCAGTTAACTGAAGTGATTGTCTCTGGTGATATCACACTGGCAGAAGTGATCCCTTTGATTGAAGACACTTTCTCTGATTGGCAAAGAGGCACAACACCGGTTCCCGTGAAGAACACGTCAGTGGATTACAATACTCAAGATTTTGTGGCGTATGGATCTGGTGTCGAGCCTCCGAGCATCGGGATAGTCATTGATCGTGGGGAAAGAGTGACACAGAGCCATGAGCAACAACATCAGCTTTGGTTAGATGATATTGCTCAACAACTTATCCAACAAAGGTTGAATTCTGACTTTGTTGACGCTGCGTTACCTGTGCAGTGGGTTGCTTCAACACCCTACTTATTAGAGTACCAAAGGTATTCGATTACTACTGTCGGTTTTCCTGTTGATAGCCGAGAGCAAAGTCAGCAGCAGTTTGTTTCTACTCTCGCCTCTTTGCGTGATTATGGCGTAAGTGAATATGAGTTGGCGAGTGTGCATCAGCAATACCAAGCGAACCTCGATGACATTCAATTAAACTGGGATCAAATGGATGCTGTGGCTCATGCTGATGGTAAATCGACAGCATTGGTGATTAACCAGCCTGTTCAATCACAGCTTGATTATAAGTCGAGTTTGAAAACGTTTCTTGCGAATACGGATCTCGAGGCTGTGAATGATAACTTAGATGATTTGCTTTCTAGCCCTTACATTTTGGGGTTAGGTTTATCTTCTAAGGAAGACATGCTAGCAATGGATAACGAGCTAAAAGATGTCAGAAAAGCCTATAAAAAGACAGGTAATAAACCACTGCTTGTTACCGCAAGTTCTGCGTTTAGCGTGCCAGCGTCTCAAGGCGACATTGTGAAACAACGTCAGGAGAGTGAGGATCCTAACTTACAGCAATGGACATTGAGCAATGGTATCGAGGTTTGGTATTTACGAAACCCTGAGGTGGGTAATAATGTTGGTGTTTATTATGCGAGTGAAGGTGGAAAAGCAGCCCTAGATTCTTCTTTATTTCCTGCGTCAGAGGTGGCGATTTCAGCATCGATCCGTAGTGGTGTTGGAAAATTCAGTGGATCGGAATTAAATACCCATTTGAAACGCAAAGACATCCAAATTTATTCCTTCATCAACTTTACTCATCATGGGCTGGAAATAAGCACTAAGAAAAAGACGCTCGCAGAAGGCTTAGCTGCGCTGTATACCATTGTGACCGCACCTAAAATTGACAGCGATCAGCTTGAGGCTGTGAAATCTGAATTTGCACAAGATCGCACGGCTTATCTAGAAACCCCAGTGGGTCAGTTTATGAAAATGGTTAACCATAATAGCTATCAAGATAGCAGTCGTCATATCATGCTGGAAAGTGAAGATATTGAAGCCGTGACATCTCAAGATATACTTGACGTTCAGCACCAACTCTTTCAGAAGTTAAGAGACAATACGCTTGTCATCGTTGCTGATATTAAGCCATCTGAAATTAAGCCTCTCGTACGCCAATATGTTGCTTCATTGCCATTGGAAGCCGTTGTGTCTCCTGATTATCAAGTTGCCTATAGCACTGATTCGAAAGAACGAATCGATATATCGATCAATAATGAAGACAGCAGCCAGTACTTATTGCGTATTATTTCTCAGCAAGCTCGAGAGAAAACAGCAAAGGATGTGTTCATGGACGATATGCTGCAGCGCGTGTTGTCGAGCCGCCTAACGGCTTATGTTCGCGAAGAATTAGGCTTGGATTATGCGCCTTTTGTGTATTCGGTATCTCAAGACAGTGAGCCAAGTTATGACTGGTTGGTCGGCTCTTTAGCTGCGCCTGAGAACTCAGATAAGATAGAACAGGCGATTGATAAAGTTATTGCTGAAGCCGTTAAAGGCATTTCTGAAGATGAGACTCGAACCGCTGCTAAACAGCTAGTGGCTGACCTCACGCCACTTCAATATAAGCCTACTCAACAAGCTTGGTTTATTTCACGTTACTTAATTCATGACTACGGTGTTGAGGCACTGTTTGACTTACAGGGAACGACAGATTCAATTTCTAGTAAAGATATGACGGAGTATGCTAAAGAAATTTTTGGAGATAACAGCTACCAGTTGAAGAACTTGTTAAGGCCAAAAAGTTAAGCCCATTGAGAGAGTGACCTTGTAGAAAAGTCGCTTTCAACCTTAAATCTAAGATATCGAACCTAAGCCAAATGCACCGTCATTTGGCTTTTTTATTTGGGTTAGGGTTAGTCTTTAAACTCGTTACTTTTTAATTCATCACTTTCAAGCTTGTCACTTTTAAACTAGTTACTGACTTTTAAATGCTCGTAATTTGCGCCTTATATAACTGAATGCAATTTATAAAATAAAGATCTAGATCACAAAGATACTCATCCGGTTCAATATTAAATAATAATCGTTAACTCAATCTGTATATTGTCGATGAATGACATTAAGAGGTTGTTATGAAAACATATTATTTAGCGGCGGCTGTATGCCTCACCTTGGTTGGCTGTAGTTCAACATCAAGTATCACCGAAACCTTAATCCAGCCGGATCCGGCATGGACATCAGGCCAGCTAGAAAATGGCCTTACCTACCATGTTTATCCAGATCACGAAGAATCCGTATCTGTTCGTTTAGTTGTGCACGCGGGTTCGTTCCAAGAGACTGACCAACAAGAAGGTTATGCGCACTTTTTGGAGCACATGGCATTCAATGGCAGTAAAAATTTCTCTCAAAATGACGTGATTCGTCTATTCGAAGATGCAGGCGCTAGCTTTGGCGCTGATATCAATGCCTACACTTCTTACCAAGAAACTGTGTATCAATTAGATTTACCTGACAATGTCCAATTACAGTCTGCCCTGACGTGGATGCGAGACATTAGTGATGCTCTGGACCTATCAAGTTCAGAAGTCGAAAAAGAGAAAGGTGTGATTCTTGGTGAGTTCCGTTATGCACGCTTAGACGACAAGCCATTCGCAGAACAGTTTTTAGACCACTTCATTGAGGGTGGTCAGTATGAAGGCCAAGATGCACTTGGTACTAAAGAGTCTGTACTCAGCGCGACTTCCCAAGGGCTAAATAACTTTTATCAGACTTGGTATCAACCTCAGAACGTTGAGGTGATTGTCTCCGGTGACATTGACACAAAAACCGTCATTCCATTAATTGAACAGAAGTTTTCAGATTGGCAGCGAGGACAAACTCCCAAGCCAGTAAAACAAAGAATTACCACCTTTAATGAAGGTGATTATATTGAGTATGCAGAATCGGAAGCGCCAAGTATCTCTTTGATGATCAACCGAGGGGCAAGTGCGGTAGACACTCGCGCGCAACAGCATCAACTTTGGCTTGATGAGACAGCACAGCAACTGATCAGGCAGCGACTTAATACCAAGTTCAATGATGCGGCTTTGCCAACTCAATGGATAAGTTCCAAACATTATTCTATGGAATATCAGCGCTATTCATTGGTGGATGTTGGCTTTCCTGTCGGCGCTCGTGAGGTGACTCAAAAGGAGCTAATCGCCACATTGGCATCTCTGCGTGATTATGGCGTCTCTGAAAATGAGATAATTAGCGAACAGCATTATTATCAAGACTTGCTCGATAATGTTGAGATCGATTGGGACAATATGGACAGCGTGCAGCACGCTAACCAGAAAGCGACGGCTTTAGTGAACGAACAAATCGTGCAATCACAACGAGACTATGAAGCGAGCCTTGAAGAGTTTGTCGCAAACCTCGATCTTGATGCGATTAATGCCAATATTAAGGCTTTGCTTTCTAGCGACTATTTTGTAGTGGTTGGTATGAATGAAAGTGAATATAAAGTCGCCGTTACCCAAGCCATCGAGAGCTTGAAAGCAACTTATAGCGAAAAGGGTGCCAAACCGTTGTTTTCGGTGACCAGCAGTGCTTTTGCTGTTCCTAGTTCGCAAGGCGATATTGAGTTAGTGGAACAGATGTATGTAGACCCATATGTTCAAAAGTGGACGCTTAGCAATGGTATCGATATGTGGTATCTGCGTGACTATCTCGCAGGCGATGACATAGGTATTTACTACACAAGCTTAGGTGGTAAGGCCGCACTCGATCCTAAGTTATATCCAGCGTCAGAGTTAGCTCTTGCTGCTATCGGTAGAAGTGGTGTTGGCAGTTTTTCAGGAACGGAGCTTGATGCGCATTTGGATCGTGAAGATATTCAGGTTTATCCGTTTATCGATTTTACTCACCATGGCGTCGAATTTAAGCTCACCAGTAATGGCTTAGCGGAAACTTTTGCTGCACTCAACGCGATCGTTACATCAGTCAAGGTATCGCCAGAGCAACTGGAGGCGGTTAAGCAAGAGTTCATTCAAAATCGAGATTCTTACTTAGCAAGCCCTACTGGTCAGTTCGCATATGCAATGAACCAAAATACCTATCAAGCGGACAGTGATCATGTGCTGCTCGATAGTAAAAGTGTGGAAACGGTTTCTGTTGAAGAGATAAAGAGCGTCCATCAGCAGTTGTTTGGTCAATTCCGAAATAATCAGCTGGTTATTGTGGGCGACATTGATCCAAGTGAACTGAAACCTCTGGTTCGCCAGTACTTGGCTTCTATTCCATTGGAAAAAGCCGTTGTGCCTGACTTTAACGTCGCGTACAAGCACCCATCTAAAGCGCGTATTGATTTGTCGGTCAACACGGCTAATAGCACTGAGTACATGCTAAGAGTCATTGCGGAGCCTTCCGAGCAAACTGGAATAGTAAGAGGGAAAACGGCGAAAGATATCTTTATGGAAGACATGCTGCAACGCCTGCTTGTTACTCGTTTAGACGCGTACATACGTGAAGATTTAAGTCTAGATTACTCACCTTATGCTTACTGTGTATCGCAAGATGGTGATACAAGCCATGACTGGTTTATTGGTGCGCTGATCGACCCTAAAAATGCCGATAAGATAGAGGTCGCGATTGATAAAGTGATTGGAGACCTTCTGAAGGGCGTATCAAATGATGAGATTAGAGCGGCAGGCAAGCAACTAGAAGCGGACTTTACGCCTTTAGATACTAGTGTTGTTGATCAAGCATGGTTCGTGTCTCGTTATCTTTTGCACGACTATGGTGTAGAAGCCTTGTTTAACGTGAAAGCGACGGTTAACTCAATTTCTCGTGAAGATATGAATCAACTTGTCCAACGCATCTTTGGTGAAAATAGCCGTAAGGTTAAGAACATCATGCGTCCTAAAGCCTAAAGCCTAAAGCCTAAAGCAGACTGAAACACTTAACCCAAAGCCAAGCGCACATCGCTTGGCTTTCTTGTTTTTACACCATTCATAATATCTATGCACCAAGCTTTGTTGAGCTCTTTTTGAGGTATATAAATCTAAATGCCGTGAGTGCCTAATCGGTTGCATCGTATCATTTTCTAAAAAAATGTTTTAAATCAAGACAGCGTTTCATTTGTATTGTAGATTGACGATCTACGAGAATGTTGTTTGGATATTAGATTGCTTAAATTAGGTACCCGATTAGTCTTAATGTTGTTTTTACTGAGCTTTGGCTTAGTGAACTCTAACGGCTATTCGTTCCCTTCTAAGCCATTTCAAATTCATTCGGCTCAAGAGCAATCTTCACAGAATGAACAATCTTCCTCGATAAAACAGTGTAAACAAGCCGCTACGGATAACCCGTCGAGCTACTTCGAGTGCAACAAAGCTCAGTTTGGCACCGATCCTTCTGGTGACAGTTCCAACTATCACGACACTGAGTCGAGCCTCCAAGCTGCAAACTTCAGACGTATGCTCAGTAACGAGCAAGAAAGTGTGGCCGATCTTGAGCCTGCTTATCATCTACTGATTGACTTCTCTCCCCCCTTAATACTGGCTTCCCTGCTCTTCAACACGCCGTTGTTGGATTCCAAGCTGCACTGGACAAGTATTGTGAGTTCTCCGTCTTCCCGGCTTTCGGGGTGGAAAGAGGGCAACATCCAATACTCGCATTTCCGAGGACTTCTTAGCTAATCGTTTGACCCTAAATTGGTCGTATCGATGGTCGCCTAGTGCCCATTGAACTCGCCAGTTAACCAAGACAAACATAGCGACATCAGCTTTAGCATCACTACCATTCAATCAGCTTGTTCTGGTTTCAGCTATCGATCGTGTTCGCAAAACATTAGTTATACCAATCGTATTAAATAACTGGTCATCCTAGCTGGTTAAAACGCTCGTTCACTGCTTTTTTCCGGTGCTATTTTTGAGCTCGTATTTACGGTGATTGGTAAAAAGAAGAGATCTTGACTGTGAAAAAACGCATTCCAAGAAAACAAATCAACCACTATTCAAAGTGGAAATACGCGGTGCTTATCGCCACCATTATCATCATGGTTCTGAGTGCTTTACCTTCTTGGTATGGCGAGAATGCATCGGTTCAAATTAGCAATCGCTCTGAGCAGACAATCGATGCGACTCAAATTACTCAATACCTTGCAAGCGAAGGCATCCAAGCCAAATCTGCATTTCAAAAAGACAAACGTTTAGTCGTGATCTTAGAAGATGCTGAACAACAAGCGAAAGCCAAAGAGGTGCTTAATGAGCGCCTATTGGATAACGCGACAGTTGCGCTAGCGATGGAGCCAGCAGCACCAAAATGGTTGACTGACATGGGTTTTGCGCCGATTCAGCTAGGTCTTGATTTACGTGGTGGTGTTCAGTTCTTATTAGAAGTGGACATGGAACCGGTTTATCACGCACAAGCTCAAGCGATGGTCGACGAGATCACCAGCGAAGTGCGTTATGCCCGCGGCAAAGTGGTCAACAACCAAGTTCAGTTTGATTTCCGTACCGACGCCGATTTCGAAAAAGCCCAGAAGCTGATTCGTCAAGAGTTCCCACAATGGCTACGTAACCGCTCAGACAAGTCGCTAACGTTAACTCAGTCTGAAGAAGAACAAAGAACGCTACGTAACCTTACGGTTCAACAAAACCTGCAAATCATGCGTAGCCGTATTGAAGAATTAGGCATCACGGAAGCATCGATTCAACGTCAAGGTGAAAGCCGTATCCGTATCGAGTTGCCGGGTGTACAAGACCCTGCTGCAGCGAAAGACGTGATTGGTGCTACTGCTTCATTGGCGTTCTATTCGGTGTATGACAATGCCACTCGCAGTACTCAAACCCTGAAAGATTCAGACGGCAACCGTGTGGTCGTCGACCGCAAGGCAGTGTTGAGTGGCGAACATATTATCGATGCTCGCAGTGGCATTGGTGAGATGGGCAGTGCAGAAGTCAACATTACGCTGGATTCTTCTGGTGGTAAGAAAATGTCTGAGTTTTCTCGCCATAACATCGGTAAGCCAATGGCGACCGTGTACAGCGAATACAGCCGTGACAGAGCCGGTAACAGCGAAAAAACCAGTGAAGTGATCAGTGTGGCGAACATCCAATCTCAACTGGGTAGCCGCTTCAGAATCACAGGAGCAGGCAGCATGGCAGAAGCACAAGAGCTTGCTCTACTGCTACGTGCAGGTTCATTAACAGCGCCTGTTACCATCATTGAAGAGCGTACCATTGGCCCATCTCTGGGTGCTGAAAACGTAACTAACGGCTTTGCTGCTTTGGCTCTTGGCCTTGGTCTTACTCTAACGTTTATGGCGCTATGGTACCGCCGTCTTGGTTGGGTCGCGAACTGCGCATTGGTGGTTAACATGACCACATTGTTTGGTTTGATTGCGCTGTTACCGGGTGCGGTATTAACTCTGCCGGGTATTGCGGGTTTAGTACTGACCGTCGGTATGGCGGTAGATACCAATGTGCTTATCTTCGAGCGTATTCGAGACAAGATGAAAGAAGGGCGCAGCTTTGCTAGCTCTATCGACCGTGGTTTCGATAGCGCATTCTCGTCAATTTTCGATGCTAACGTCACCACCATGATCGTTGCTGTGGCTCTATATACCATTGGTAATGGACCGATTCAGGGCTTCGCTCTGACACTGGGCTTAGGTCTTCTAACCAGTATGTTCACAGGCATTTTTGCTTCACGAGCGATCATCAATTTGGTTTGGGGGCGTGACCAACGCCACGATGTAAGGATTTAAGCATGAGTATTTCAAATATGACTATTTCAAACAGCAGCATGACTCGCCTTCGTAAGGTGATGTCTGTGATTTCTATTGTGCTGTTCATGAGCTCTGTGATGCTGGTGGCAGTGAAAGGTTTTAACTGGGGCTTGGACTTTACTGGCGGTGTGGTTGCCGAGGTTCAGCTCTCTGATCAAGTAACCAAAGATGCGTTAAAAACCAAACTTGATACGGCTTTCCAACAAGACGTACAAGTGGTTGGTATGGCAGAACAGGATCGCTGGACAATTCGTTACAGTCAACTGACAGACGCTCCACAGCCAAACTTAGTGGATGCTTTGTCTTCTGTAAGTGACCAAGTAAAAGTGCTTAACAGCAGCGTGGTTGGCCCTCAAGTGGGTCAAGACATGGTTGACCAAGGTGGCTTGGCGGTATTGGTGTGTTTCCTAATGATCATGCTGTACCTGAGTGTACGATTTGAATGGCGTTTGGCGTTGGGTGCTCTTGCTGCGATCATCTATGACGTGACGCTTATCTTAGGTTTGTTCGCTTTTACTCAGTTTGAGTTCAACCTGACTGTATTAGCGGCCGTGCTAGCGATTCTCGGTTACTCATTGAATGACTCGATCATCATTGCTGACCGTGTGCGTGAAATGCTTCGCGGCAATCCAAACGGTGATACTGACAACCTGCTTAACGAATCAGTTAAAGCGACCTTCTCACGCACCATGGTGACTTCAGGAACGACGCTGATCACCGTATCTGCGCTTTGGCTACTTGGTGGCGCTGCGCTGCAAGGTTTCGCGATTGCACTGGTTGTAGGTATTGTCAGCGGTACGTGGTCTTCCGTTTCGGTCGGTATCACACTGCCCAAGTTACTTGGCCTACAGCCTTGTCACTATCAGGTGAAACCAGTAGTAGAAGTTGAGGGTGAGTATCCTTAGTTTCCTGATTGCTTAAGTTTTCTAATTGGATAGCGCTCAGCCTTAGTCCTCATTGACTAACGAGTGAGTTCAGCAAAGCCTTTTGTTTGTAGCAAGACGAAGGGCTTTATTTTTATAAGAGTCAGTCAGTTAGTTAAAATAGAGGCTATTTCAAAAAACAATGGATTGAGCAGGCAAGCCCTCATTATATGAAGTATGTTTATATGACGTCAGTAGAAATGAGGCAAGGGAATGGAATATCGACATCAATGTCATGTAGGCGACCACGGTGATGCACTCAAGCATCCAGTATTGAGTGCACTGGTTAAATCATTAATGCAGCAACACTCTCGCCTCAATGTTATCGACACGCATTCAGGCACAGGGTGTTATGACCTCACTACAGCGCCAAGCAATCACGCCGGTGAGTTCGCTGAAGGGGTCGGGTACTTGTGGCGAAACAAAGCTTATCTTCCTCCAGCATTCGCTTCTTTTATGTCGGTGTTGGAATACTACAATCCGAATCAACTTATCTCTCTGTATCCGGGTTCTGCCGCCATTACCTATCAACAAGGCCGTAGCCAAGATAGCTTCTATTTTTCAGATATTCAGCAAGATGAAGCTGATTTACTGCAAACTAATATTGAGAAGTTACAACGTGACCTTGATGTCTCAAGCAAGCTGACTATTTCCGCGGGTGATGGGCTTAAAGCGCTGCCTGATGATGTAGCAAAACACGATGATCATCACCTGATTGTTATCGATCCTCCCTATGAAACCGATTCTGAATATCTCGCGGTGATCGATGCCTTGGTTAAGGCGTATCAGCAGTCTGAGAAGGTATCTGCCTTGATTTGGTACCCACTTTATACGGATGACAAGAGCTCACTGATTCTGAATCACTGTGTTACTGCTGTGAAAGATGGTTTGCTGCCAAGTCCGATTAAGTCGGAGCTTCGCCTTCGAGACCCTAAGGATGATGATCGCCTAATCGGCAGTGGTTTGTTGTTATTCAACCCACCACAAGGCATTTCAGGAATAGTCGCAGATACGCTTGATTATTTACACAGCCAACTCTCGACCAATGGTGAAGGCTACTGGCAAATGAGAAGCCTATAGATCTGATTTTTATGGGTTTTATGATGATTTTCGAGATGTAGATCGCTAAATTATTTCAATCTGTATGGTTTAAATTGACCAAACTCTAACTTTTATCGATTGATTTATCGCGATGAATCATATAAAAATAGTACATCAATGCGCACAGGTGCATACTGGCTCATAAGTTAAATAATTACCCAAATTAATATCAGATTGTGGTTTACCCCCTAAACTGCATAAGGCTCGCACTAGTCACGCGAGCCTTTCTTTTGCCTGAAAGAAATCTATTTTCAGTTTACTGGGTGACAGAGTTGCACTTGGGGCATTTGTATTTGCCTAAATCGTGGAACGTTGAAGGCAGTTCGGATTCGATAATTAATTTTTCATCGTCGTGGTAGCATTTAGTACAAAAAGGCCCTGACGCTCGCCCTTCTTGAGGTGTTTTCAAAAAGTAATGTCCGTTTGTAAATACTACTTCTTCATTTTGGTTTAGTTTCTCTTTTAACTCTTTGATAGCCGTTTTCAGTTCTTGGTTTTCCTCTCTCAACTCAGATGCAGCGATTTTTGCATCAGATAGGGCTTCAATGAGTTCTGCTAGTTTTAACCTGACTTCAGCGTCCTTTAGCGAAGAGTCAATATTCCTCAATTCTTTCGTAATATCTAGTGCTGTTTTTATCGACGTTATTCCCGCAGAGATACTTGCTACATCAACCATTTTGAATTCCCCTGATAGTTTCAGATAATAATAAATCGAGTTGTTTATATTTTACCGTACATCAATAAAAACAAACTATAACAGGATCTTAAAGCACAGGGTATGAATCAGAATTATAGTTATATTAGCCTGCATGTTTCATGCAGGCCTTTCTAATTACGCCAACGCTGGGTAATCGGTATAGCCTTTTTCGTTGCCGCCGAACAGAGTGGCGCCATCAAGATCGGATAGTTCACTGCCGTTTTGTAGGCGTGAAACGAGGTCTGGATTCGCAACGAATGGGCGACCAAATGCGACAAGGTCAGCGTAGCCTTTGCTTAACACTTCCTCGGCGCGTTCTGGTGTGTAGCTGCCAGCGACGATGATGGTGTTAGAGAACAACTCTCTTAGCTCGACACGGAAGCTTTCAGGTATCACAGGCGCGTCATCCCAGTCTGCTTCTGATAGGTGCAAGTAAGCGATATCACGTGCTTGCAGCGCCTTTGACGCTTCTAAAATCGTTGGCACGATGTCTGGGCAGTTCATGTCTTTGAAGGTGATGAATGGAGCTAAACGAACACCCACCTTATCGGCACCAATCGCTTCAATTACCGCATCCACGACTTCAATTAGAAAACGAAGTCGGTTCTCGCGGCTACCACCGTAGTTGTCGGTGCGCTTGTTCGAATTAGTTCTTAGGAATTGATCGATAAGGTAGCCATTACCACCGTGGATTTCCACGCCATTGAACCCTGCCTCGACCGCTTTCTTCGCTGACTTAGCAAAATCTTGAACCACACGATCGATATCGGCTTGGGTCATTTCTCTTGGTTGAATGCAATCCACCATGTTGCCATTTCCATTCTCATCAGAAATCCAAACTTGAGTTTCTACCGGAGCCAGTGCCGAAGGCGCGATTGGCAGTTCACCTTTTTGGAAGGTTGGATGAGATACGCGCCCCACATGCCATAGTTGGCAGAATATCGCTGCGCCTTGTTTTTTAGCGGCAGAGGTGACACCTTGCCAGCCTTTCACTTGTTCGCTTGTGTAAACGCCGGGTGTGAATGAGTACCCTTGAGAGTCATCTGAAATTTGTGTGGCTTCAGTGATGATAAGCCCTGCACTTGCTCGTTGTTGGTAATAAGTCGCCATCATGTCGTTTGGCACGTTTCCAGGTTGGCTAGTGCGAGCGCGTGTCATGGGTGCCATAACCACACGGTTTTGTAGTTCTAGATCTTTGAGTTCTGCTGTTTCGAATAATTTGCTCATGGTATTTACCTTGTATCGGTCATGTATTGATTGATTTAGCGTGCGGTGGTCACTATTTCGATTCCGCAGGGCTGAAGATAGAGTCGTTTTGTGGCTTTTCAGCTCGGTTGGCTTTTGCAATAAGCAACAAACCAATCACTGGGACAACAACGGCTGCGAATGGAATCATTCCTGCGCCTAGTTGGCTGTCGAGTACCATGCCGCCTAGGAAGCCACCGAAGGCATTGGCCAAGTTAAACGCTGAGATATTCGCGGTTGCTGCTAGCTCTTGGCCTTCGCCACCGTGGTTCATTACTCGAAGCTGCATGGCAGGAACGTTCGCAAATGATGCAATACCAAAGATAAATGCAGCGGTAACGAATAGGATTTTGTTGTCTACAACAAGGCCAACCACAACCAATGAAACGATCATCGCGACGGCCCAAAACATCGATGCTTTGCCTAAATCTTTGTCAGAAGAGCGTCCGCCCAAGGTGTTACCGATGATTAAGCCGACACCAACAATCACTAAGATCCAAGTTACTGATTCTTGACCGTAACCCGTGATGTGCATGGCGATAGGCGCAAGGTAGCCGTAAAGCGTCATGAAGCCAGACCAAGCAAAAGCGGTGATCGCCAAGCTGATGAGAAGCATTGGATTTTTGAATGCCAACAGCTGAGTTTTGATGTCTTTCGCTTCGCTGTGACCTGAAGATTTTATTGAGGTTAAGATTGAAATCATGGCGATGGTGCCAAGTGCTGCCACGGTAAAGAAAGTGGTGTGCCAACCGAATTGCAAGCTCACCCAAGTTCCTGCGGGAACCCCAAGAACGTTAGCGAGCGTTAAGCCAGCGAACATCTGGCCAACAGCACGACCTGCCATTTTCTCAGACACTAAATTGGTCGCGACAACTGCACCTATGCCATAGAAAGGACCTTGCACTAAGCCTGCGATAACGCGGCTTGCAAGTAGAAGTGGGTAGCTAGGAGCTAAGGCTGACAAGATATTGCCGATGATGAACAAAGCCATTAAGCCAATCAGTACCATCTTTTTGTTAAAACGTGCGAGGTAGATGGTTAAGATTGGGCCACCAATAACGATAGCCAATGCATAAGCACTGATTAGGTAGCCAGCTTGACCTTCGGTGATCGAAAGGGATGTGGCAATTTGTGGAAGGATGCCTGCAATAACAAACTCAGCCGTGCCGATGGCAAAAGCTGCGAGTGTCAGTATCCAAACTTGGAATGGGATCTTTTCTTTATAGTTCGCTTCTGGTTTCATAGTGCAGTACCTGTGTTAATTCTTTTTTGTTAGGACGTTTACATACACGCCCTAACGATTGTTCTTTGCTTCTTTGCGGAGTGTTAGCCGAGTAGAGCGCCGCCATCGATGTCGATGATTGACCCCGTTACGTATGGGTTGTTAATCGCGAATTGATAGCCCATTGCGATATCTTTTGCCTCTCCGACTTTGCCTGCCGGTAGGTTGTTTTTGGCGTTGTCGTACATGGTTGAACGAGCTGAATCGTCCATGTTTTTGTAAGCTTCAGTCATGGTAAGGCCGGGGCTGACGGCGTTGACTCGAATCGGTGAAAGTTCTTTGGCAAGCACTTTAGTTACGCTCTCTAGCGCGGCATTAATTGCGGTTTTTACGTAAGTACCAGCAACCACTTTGCGTGACAGCATGCCCGTGGTTAGTGTGATTGAGCCGTTTGGAGTCATGTAACGTGCGGCGTGCTTGGCTACGTTTAAGCTTCCCCAAAACTTGGTATCAAATGCTGCTTTTGCGTCTGCGATAGCAAGGTCTGTCACTTTTCCTGCGGGAGCGTATGAACCCGCGGTTATCACCAAGTGATCAAATGCACCGATCGATTCGAAGTATTCACAAACCGATTTCTCATTGCTGATATCAACGCCTGTGTGTCGGCTGGCAATGTGTACTGTGTTGTCTTCGTTTCTCAATTGCATTGCTAATGCTTTGCCGATACCTGATGTCCCACCAATGATGACGAATGTGTGCTTTTCTTGGTTTGTAAGTTCGTTGTTCATGTTCTGAATTCCTGCGTGTTCTGCTGATGGTTGTCATTATATTTATTCGACTAAATTTGATAATTGGCTAAAATATAAAATCATTATTCGGTTAATCTGAATAGTGTGAATGGGTATTCAAATCGAGCATTAAGATCGAGAAGTAAGACGAAGAGGTGGAAGCGAGAATCGTATGGATAAGTTTTCAGATATGGCGATGTTCGTGAGCATTGTTAAGCATCACGGGTTAGCAGCGGCGGGGCGTGAACTGGGTTTATCGCCTGCGACCATGACAGCAAGGCTGCAGGCGCTTGAAGAACGATATGGTGTGAAGTTGTTGAATCGAAGTACGCGTCATGTGTCTTTGACCGACTCTGGCGAGCTGTATCACAAGGCATGTTTGGAGATTTTAGACAACGTCAGTGAGGCCGAAAACCTGATTCAAAATGGCGTAAAAGAGGTTAAAGGCTCGCTAAAAATCGCCGCGCCAAAAGACATCGGAAAGCAGTACATTCTTCCTATTCTTTCGGAGTTTTGCCAGCAGTATCCGGACGTTATTCCTTACCTGTACTTGAACGATAACCTCTCGAACATTGCTGAATCTGGTATGGATATCGTGGTCCGTTATGGTGAATTGGTCGACAGCAGTTTGGTATCCAGACGCTTATCACCAAGCCGCCGTGTACTGTGTGCTTCCCCTGAATACCTCGCCAAACACGGGACGCCGTTGACGCCACAAGACTTGGTTGAACACGACTGTTTAGCCATGCTGCGTAGCAATGAAGAGCTCAAGACATGGCACTTCCAAGATCATGATATGAAGAAGTCGGTGACGGTGGTGCCGAAGCGATTTTCAGACGATGGCGAAGTGATTCGGTACTGGGCATTAAAAGGTGAGGGCATTGTGCTTAAATCGGTGCTGGATGTGCAAGACGACATCAATAACCAGCGCCTTGTGACTCTGCTTAATGGCTACATGAAGAACTTCAATACCGCGATGTCGGTGTCGAGTGCCGACTTGAATGTGGTGTACATCAGCAAGAAATATCAGCCGAAGCGTATCCGACTGTTTTTGGATTATCTGTTTGATAATTTTAATGACTTGGTCGAGAAATAAGGCAGAGATTAATTATCGTTAATCTATTGAAAATGAAACCTCAATGACGATAGATCTATAGTGACTTTGAAGCTTTATTGATCAAATAAACTTTATTAACGAATTGCAGTTTACCCCCTAAGTTGCATCTGGCTCGCATTAGTCACGCGAGCCTTTCTTTTTTTGGGCGATAAGTGTTTGGTTTACGATAATATTTATCTCCGATAAAGGGGGAAGTAGTGAAAATACTAATTATCGAAGATGACACCACCACAAGAGAATTTGTGGCCAAAGGTCTTGAAGAACATGGTTATGCGGTCGACCAAGCAGAAGATGGCAAAAAAGGCTTAATGATGGCGTTAAGCTCCGAGTATCAACTGGTGATTCTTGATCGCATGTTACCGTATTTGGATGGAATGAAAGTTCTCTCTGCAATCAAAGCGACAGAAGAAAATTTACCGGTATTAATTTTGAGTGCCATGGACAGCGTGGAAGATCGCGTGAATGGCCTTCAAGCAGGAAGTGATGATTATCTGATAAAACCTTTTGCTCTTGCTGAGCTTGTTGCACGAGTAGACATCATTATCAATAGAACTAAACGTCAGCCCGTTACTGAGACAAATTTGATATATGACTGCTTAGAAATCGATTTACGCGCTCATAGAGTAGTGTGTAAAAACCAAGATCTCCAATTGCAGCCGAAAGAGTTTCAACTGATTCAGTATTTCGTTGAGCACAGTGAGCAAGTTGTTTCAAGAATGCGCTTGTTTGAGGCTATTTGGAGCTACCACTTTGACCCGAAAACCAATGTCATTGATGTTCATGTCGCCAATTTAAGAAGGAAGCTTGAAGAAGCAGGTTGCCCTGATTTGCTTCATACAGTGAGAGGGGCAGGTTATGTCCTTCGTCGATGATTACTCCCTCACTCGCTCCTCTGTATTTAGGACTCTAGTCGGTTTGTTTGTGTTGGTGACAGTGATTAATGTCATCGTGATTAGGCAGGTATACAAAGACTCAGATGCGTTCCATCGGGCACAACTCATTCGACAGCTGCAAGATGAGTCATCCGAATTCAGTTATGCAGCCAATCAAAGTAAAGAGGACGTTGAAAGGTTACTTGCCGTAAAGCAAACATCCGACACTAATTTTTACTATCGCCTTTCTGAGCGAACAAGCCCTTTACTAACCACGTCTTATCCTGTTGTTTCGCTTATGTCTGAAACCGCCAACATTAGCATTGGAGATACGCATCGCTTGGTGATTGGTATTGATAGACAGGCGGTAGAAGAGTATCGAAAAACTCTAATCCCGATTGTATTTTCGGGCATTGTACTTCCTATTGCCGTTATGCTGATCGCGGCTCTGTTTTTTACGGTTCTGATCTTAAAGCGTTTAGAAAGAGTCAACCAAGCGATGAATCGAGTGCTGTGTGGTGAAAAAAGCGTAAAAATCCCCGTATCCAAACAAGATGATGAATTTGATATTTTGGCGATCCATCTCAACTTCATGATTGAGCAAATGGCTAAAAATGAAGAGTCATTGAAGTCGTTAACAGTAGGCATGGCTCATGATATGCGCACTCCCATGGCTCGGCTAAAGTTACGCTTAGAAGAGGTATTATCGGATTCAACATTGACCGACGAACATCAAGAGCAATTCTCGGCTTGCCATGATGAGTTGGAACTCATTCTATCGCTATTCAATAGCATGTTAGAGATCACTAAGCTGAATAGCGGGCAAACGTTGATCGCCACAGAGCGTGTAGATCTTGGGAAAATAGCTCAAGATGCGATCGAGTTTATCAGCCCTATTGCTGAAATGAAGCAACAGAGTTTGGTTTGTCGGCTAGACCAAGAGTGCGAAGTATTGGGGGATAAAAGCCTACTGTTTAGGGCTGTCTTCAACTTGGTTGAAAATGCAGTGAAATACACACCGGAAAAGGGCGAAATTGAAGTGGTGGTTGATTACTTTGGTGTCACGGTGGCGGACAACGGTATCGGGATATCAGATAAAGACAAGATGAATGTGTGTCGGCCTATGTTCCGTGCTGATAAAAGTAGAACGGAATTTGGCAATGGCCTTGGCTTGTCTCTGGTTGATGCCGTAGTAAAGCGTCACCATGCCCATCTTATTTTAAGAGATAACACCCCAGGATTAAGGGCTCGCCTCTATTTTGAACGTTAACTTTAGTGGATGTTTGTAGGCTGCCCAGCACCTTAATCCTTATTGTAGCTTTATCTTTGCGTAAAAGCTTTAAGGATGTTATCCACTACGGAGTTACTTTCTAAATAGTACTCTAACGAAACGTATGGGGATTTTTCATAAACCGAGCATGAAGCACCAACTCGTAAATCTCCAACCATTTTCGAGTAGCTCGACTTGCCAGGCTCAAATTGAAATACTGGATAGTGCTCCTGAAATTTTTCTATTAAGGAACCTAATGCAGCAATACACTCATCCTTACTAATAAAAGCTCGCTCAACTTTAACTCGCCCCACCAATTCAGACTCGTTATCTATTGTAACTTCGAAGTCTGATAGAAAACTAAGCTTAGTTTCGTTCTCAAGCGCTAAAGGCACTCGAAAGTTAGTAACTGGGCTATCAGTTGTAATATTGAAATTCTCCAGAGGTTTCACTGGGAAAGAACTGGCAACTTTGACTTCAAATAAAGGTAAACCTTCACCTTGAATCACTGTATCTCGTTCAGCAGAGTTGAAACCACCACCCAACATGAAACCGAGGATAATCATGCATACCATGACTAAAG
The DNA here is from genome assembly GCF_041439815.1 of Vibrio sp. 1F279. Classification (NCBI taxonomy): domain Bacteria; kingdom Pseudomonadati; phylum Pseudomonadota; class Gammaproteobacteria; order Vibrionales; family Vibrionaceae; genus Vibrio; species Vibrio sp. 1F279. The sequence goes on from NZ_JBGOOU010000002.1 coordinate 168,772, forward strand.
CTATTTGTATCTTGTTCATCTGATTCCTTTAACTATGGATAAAGCTCAGTTAAATGCATGCTAATTGAGGTACTTCTGCCAATGTTGCTGACCTTTCAAAACTACCCTGTAATCTTCGTAGTCCAAAGAACTATAGAGATTTTTAGCTGCAACATTATCATTACTGACCTCTAGTGTGATTTTTAGGTAATCATTATCACGGCAATACTGTTCGATGCCATTCAGCAGCGCCTTGCCAACACCTTTACCACGAAAGCTATCCGACACCATAAAGTCATGGATATTCATCACCCTTTGCGCACGATAAGTTGAGAACGACTCAAAACAAACCGCAAAACCGGCAGGCTTGTTGTCGACAAAACTGATGAATCCGTGGAAATAAGGCAATGCAAACAGCTGAGCAATTACGGAGGGATCTAGTTCAACTGAGAATCCAGATAGATACTCTCTGAATAAAGTTTCGAATATACCTTTATCCCCAATGCTTTCTGTTTCGATACGACTCGTTGTGATTTTCATATTTATTTCCACCAAAGCACATAACACCTGTATAAAACGAGAACAAGCCATACTCTTGTAACAATGGTCACTCACTGGAGTAACTCCATGACTTAAAATGCCACAAACCCTTTAAAAACAACATTTACCAACTTGAGGCAGCAAGGTGAACGACCCGAGACAAATTGATGCTGATTCTAGTGCAGTTCGGCGCTTCACCACCTATGAACTCTAGTCGTTATCATGAGATACCACGTGTCGGAGTAACTCGTCCCACATAGCCGAAAGATACGAAAAATAACTAGCTGGTTGATAAGATTGCTATCGCAACCTTATCTTGGCCTCGCTCGCCTTGAGAAAAGCCTCAAAGCGATGTGCCCTTCAAATGCAATTGTACAATTTACTTAATAAAGTGGCTTCGGGCTTGTTCAACACTCGGGATTTAGTGTTGGCTGCGCAACACCCTAATCCTTATTTATTAGCTATGTAGTCAATTTTTTCAATTTAGCCTCTTTAACTAGCCTTTTACTTTCTAGTTTAGCAATCGCCTCTTGATAGTTTTTAAGGTTGTCATATCTTTTCCACCAACGATATGCGACGCCGACAAACGCAGACCAAAGAGTAAGTGAAGCGATTTGTGGAATGCGTAAAAGGTTTCCTAGACCAGCCAGATCAAATGCAAGTGGTATTAAGTTAGCCAAGCCGAAAAGAAAAAACATGGCAAAGATTCCTTTGAAAGACGAGCGGCTCATTTCAACACTAGACTTTCTGATTTTTCCAAGATGTTCGATTTCAAAGTCGATAAGATCAATGTCATCTTTGAGGCTCTTAGCTCTCGACTTTTTAAATACTGCAACAACAAACATCACTATTACAGTCCCTAAAATACCAATAAGCAGACTCTTAACATCCGTCTCGTTCATACTATCATTTTTCCTTAAATAGCTAACGCTCGCCATAATACGCCACAACACATTACGACAATGTTGATAGACCACCAAAAACACCAAAGCCAATTAATACCTAAAATGCCGAGCGTTGGTGGTGTTTTAATAGACTTGTTAGTCCTATTTTGATGCTAAGAATGCAATGCCCGCAGCAAGGCACGTAGCTATAGCCACATTTTTAACAGGACTTTGCTCTGTTGGGGTAAGCATTGAAGCCAGAGCAGCAGCACCGCCAGCAGCTTGGACAACTGAATTATCTGATCTCAGTAATGCACCAACACCAATTGCTGAGATTAAATATTTTTGTACTTGAGTGCTTTCTTTCTCTAGGCCACACGACGTCCTTACAAAGTGCTCACAGTTCTCTGAGAATAGGTTGTAAGGGATACCTAAGTACTTTCTCGCTGTTTGTACCGCTAACGTTGGATTGTCCGGTTTTATAGAGCTTATTTGGATACTTTTATTATCAGCGAAAGAGGTTAATTCTATTTCTTCAACTCGGTGGAATGTTTTAGAATTATGGATAACAGTATCATTACCAACGTAAATGCCGTAATGCTTAAAACCTGTATATTGAATTTTTAATACTTGCCCTAGTTCATACATCGTTGACTTCCTTATATTCACACAACATATATGAACATGAGGTCGTATTGGGGTGATTCAAGGCTGGAGTTCAAAAATAGGGCTAACATTTTAATATCGCGCGGGCACGAATTCATCCGCTCAACATATCAAGATTGTTGCTTATTGCCAGTTGGGTGCTATGTCTATGACATAAAGCTGTTCTATTGTTTAAGTACTAAACCGTGACCGTGCAAGCACATAATACCGCTGTCGTAAGGCATGTCATCACTCCGAAATGGTCTTTGAATTAGCGATTAATCAACGCCTTAAAAGCGGTTGTTCGTGCTTACACATTGTTAAGACCCTGTCTGTTTCTTTCCCATAATATCTTTACGCTGAGAGTGCAAAAAAGGCCAAAGCGAATCGCTTTGGCCTGAGTGTTTTAATGTGCATAGCAACGTGTGCTGTGGTTTAGCGACGTTGAGGTTAACTCGGAAGTGGAACCGAGGTTAGATCTTGGCTTTTAGGGATTTGAGTCATCGCATGAGCGATCTCCTCTGCCTCTGTGCCAATAATAACCTGAAGGTTGTTAGCCCCAATCTTTACCACGCCCATTGCGCCAATCGCTTTCAGTGTCGCTTCATCAACAATACTGATGTCTTTAAGTGTTAAACGCAGTCTTGTGATGCATGAATCAATACTGGTTAGGTTGGCATGCCCCCCTAGCGCTTTTAAGTATTGCGCCGCTTTCTCATTCGATGAAACTTGGTTTACTTCTGCTACGTCTACATCTTCACGTCCCGGTGTTTTTAAATCGAACTTTAGGATGGCGAAGCGGAATATTGAGTAGTAAATCGTCGCAAAGAACAGACCTTGAAGTATCAACATGTAAGGTTTGACTGCGAGTGGAAGATTGTAAGACAACACGAAGTCAATTAACCCGCCACTGAAGGTAAAGCCAGCGATCCACTGCATGCTGGCAGCAATGTATAGCGACATAGCGGCAAGAAGCGCGTGAATAACATAAAGCACAGGTGCTACAAACATGAAGGCAAACTCAATCGGTTCTGTTACGCCGGTTAAGATAGCGGTTAGCGCTGAAGCACCTAGAATACCGCCGACTTTCTTTTTGTTTTCTGGTTTTGCACAGTGGTACATCGCTAAACATGCCGCCGGCAAGCCATAGCCCATAACAGGGAAGAAGCCACCTTGATAAATCCCCGTTACACCGAGTTCGCCAGTACCCGACCAGAATTTAGAAATGTCATTGATGCCCACTAAATCGAATAGGAAAACTTGGTTAAGTGCGTGATGCAAGCCAACAGGAATAAGTAAGCGGTTAAAGAAACCATAGAGGCCAGCGCCTGTCGCACCCATCTCAGAAATAGAGATGCCGAACTCAACCAGTGCTCCGTAGACGACAGGCCACACATAAACCATGACTAAGCTAATACTAATCGCGGCCAGAGAAGTGATGATTGGAACGAAACGCTTGCCACCAAAGAACCCGAGAGCCGCAGGCAGTTTTATGGTGTGGAATCGGTTATATAGAGTGGCGGCGACAATACCTATCATGATGCCGGTGAATGCACTCACCGCTGCATTGGAGGCGATAAGTTCAGATGCGCCCATTTGGTCAACAGGGACACCGGTGATTTGTGAGATAACATTCACGTTACCCACGATCATTTCCACGATGAGCAGACCTAATAGGCCAGAGAGAGCGGCAGCGCCGTTATTGTCTTTCGCTAAACCATAAGCGACACCAACTGCGAATAACCACGCTTGGTTATCCATGATTCCTTTACCACCGTATACGAGTATGGTTGCTAAGGCGCTGTTAGCTCCCCAACCTGATGGGTCAAGGGCATAACCTAGCCCTAGCATCAAACCACCAGCAGGCAGTACGGCGATCGGCACCATCAGTGCTTTGCCGATTTTTTGTAAGTATCCAAGTATGTTCACGTTTTTTCTCTCTCTATTTTTATTGATAGGGAGAGCTTACTTGCATAAGGATTAAGGATCGGTTGTGCTTAGATTAACGATTATTAATGTAGGGCGATGTCGTTGTAAAACTGAGAACTATTGAAGGTTTTATGGATAAGTTGATTGTTCTAAAAATGCTAAATTCAAAGCTTCCTTACGGACAACGTAAACAGTTCTCGTTAAGATAGCTTGACCACATGGACGTGATTGGAGAGATAAAAATGAAACAGGTCGGAGATACGGTTATCAAACCTTTTCACAAGGCAGCCTGCCATTGTGGTGCGGTTGAATTAGAGCTCAGCTTACCTAACGGGATAGAAAAACCACGCCGTTGTGATTGTTCTATCTGCCGTCGTAGAGGGGCGATTGTAGGCTCTGTGGCGCTGGATGGTATCAAGATCCTCAAAGGTGCTGAGCATCTCAAGCTTTATCAATTCAATACCAACACCGCGAAGCATTACTTCTGCTCAAACTGCGGTATCTATACTCATCACCAACGCCGTTCTAGCCCAAATGAATATGGATTTAACATCGGTTGTTTGGAAGGAGTAAACCCTTTTGATATTGGCGATGTGGTGACTAATGATGGTGTCAATCACCCTGCTGATCGCTAAATAACTCGTCGTTTGAGAACCAATTATTTGATAACTAATGGATAGAGGAAGGGATTATGTCTGAATATAGTGCGGTGATTCGTTGGGCTCGTGGTGACGATGAAGCCTTTAGTGACAACCAATACAGTCGCGGTCATACGTGGGAGTTCGATGGTGGTATCACTGTGCCAGCTTCATCTTCTCCTCATGTTGTGCCACTGCCGTTTTCGGTGGAAGCGAATGTCGACCCAGAAGAAGCGTTTATCGCGGCACTTTCTAGCTGCCATATGCTGACGTTTTTGGGCATTGCTGCAAAGCAGAAGTACGTGATCGACTCTTATGTGGATGATGCGATTGGTGTGCTGGAAGAAGATGAATCTGGCCGCTCGTCTATCACTAAGGTGACTCTGCGACCTGATATTGTGTTCTTAGGCACTAAGAAGCCAACTGCCAAACAGCTCGACAAACTGCATCATTTAGCGCACAAAAACTGCTTTATCGCGAACTCGGTCAAGACTGAAATTGTGGTCGAGATGCGAGATTAATTTAAATTAGTCACAAGATTTCTCTGGAAGCTTCGTCTTTTGAGCCTTGTCATCGTCTTAAGGGTATTCAGGCAATCCAGTTGATTGCAAAAGAACCAAACACACTATTTGAGGAACCCTCCATGACAGCGTTTAACAGTGCATCGAATTACGGTGAACATGCGTTTATCAAAAGCAAACCAGAGATGCTAGAGAGCATTTACAACACCACCGATGTATTCCCATATTGGGTTGCCGATATGGACTTTAAGGTAGCGGAACCGATCACTCAAGAGCTTAATCGCTTGGTTGAGCGTGGTGTGTATTCGTATGAATTTCATGAACAGGCGGTGTTTGAGGCGCTATCTCTATGGTATTCAAAGCGTCATGGTTTAAATCTGTCTTCAGACAAATTCGTTCAGGTTCCGGGAGTGTTACCAGGCATCGCGTTGTTACTGCGCCAGTTTACTAATGAGGGTGATGGTGTACTTATTCATACGCCGGCTTACCATCAGTTCGCTAATTTGGTGAATAAAGCAGGTCGTCAGGTCGTGAATAGCCCGTTGATTAATGACAGACAGAGTTATCAGATTGATTTTTCTGGTATGGAGCAACAGATCATCGAACAGCAAGTGAAGACGATGATTTTCTGCAATCCGCATAATCCGACTGGGCGAGTGTGGACACCTCAAGAAATTGAACAAGTCATCGAGATCGCCAAGCGCCACGATGTGCTGATCATCAGCGATGAAATCCACTCAGACATTATCTTTGAAGGTCACGCTTTCACGAGCTTGACCAGCTTTGATTACGACAAGGTCATCACCTTGATTGGCTCTCCGGCGAAAACCTTCGGCATGCACAGCATCTCAAACGGCTATGTGTACACCAACAACAATGAGCTATTTGAAGCGTTCAAAACCAATGTCGCGGCGATGTATCTTGACCATGGTAATGCCTTGACGACGATTGCTGCCTTCGAAAAGGGTGAAGAGTGGTTGGATGGTATGTTGGCGTATCTGCAAGACACAGTTAAGTGGATTTCCGAATTTGCAGAGCAGCGAATTCCTCAGTTAAAAGTCTTCCAACCGCAAGGCACTTACCAAGTGTGGTTTGATTTTTCTGAGTTAGGTTTCTCGGAAGAAGATTTAAAGAACGTGGTGTTTGAACAAGCTAAAATGGGATTAACACCGGGTGGCTGGTTTGGCGCTGAGAGTTATCATTTTATGCGAATGAACATCGCCACCTCGCGTGACAATATTGAGCAATCATTTACTGCGTTGGCTGATGCGATTGAGGGTTTTGAGCGAGGAAGCCAGGAGAGTTCAAACTGCTGCGATAAAGGCGATTCAAAAAGTTGCTGCTGATTATCCATGTTGAATTGAAAATGCTTAGCCGCTGATACTGAACATTAGGCTCTATAGAACGAAAAACCGCGAGGCTGCTTAGCGCATGACTGGCGGTTTTTTTGTGTCTGTGTAATCCTAAGCATGATTTTATTGAGATGAAATTGAAGTGTTGAGTGGTAGTTCGAGAGCACTTGAATGATTGGTAGAGATTGGTTGGCAGAGAGTTATGTTTAGCGTCCCACTGAATAGTTTTGTACATCGTGTGAGTGATAAAAGCCAAGTGATGGCGAATGCGACTGAGTGTGGATGCCAGTTGAAGCGAGTTCGACGTTCACGCAACTGGCTGTTGGTGGCTCAAGATCATCAACTCATTGAATTTAAAACCATGTTAACTCATGAAAAAGACGATTGGATAGCAACTGCAATAGACAAAGTGCTGCCTAAGCCTGTGGTGTGTTTGGCATCGTTGTTAGCCGCTACGCCCTCGATGACGGTCGCGCAGTTAGTGATGGAATCAGGATGTTCATTGGTAGAAGCAAGGCGTGCTATTGATGAGCATGAAGGGTTGTAAGCGCAAACGATAAGTGAATCGGTCGTGTTGTGAAAAGAGAATCGCGAGCAGCAAAAAGCCCGTAACGATATTACGTTTTTCAGCGCAATATCGTTACGGGCTTTATCATCTGTGCTTGTGCTGCTTAAGCTAAGCCATGTGGCTTATAAAGCGTTTACTCGATTAAGAGTTAGCGACTTTTACACGAATCGTGTTGCTGCCAAGCTTTGACATGTTCAGCTTGTTTAGTGCCGCTTTCGCTTCTTCGTGCTCTGGCATTTCAACAAATGCAAAGCCTTTAGATTCGCCAGTGTTTTGGTCTAAAACTAGGCTGCACTCTTTTACTGAGCCGAACTCAGAAAATAGAACACGGATGTCTTGCTCAGCAGTAGAGCGCGATAGGTTACGAACTAGAAGTTTCATAATAAACCTTGAATATGAATTTACGCCGAGCATTGTCGCACACTTTCATGCTCACCCTCACAAATAATTAGCTCGAATAGCTCTGTTTACCTGTTCGACGCTCTCATTAGCCGTTAACCGCGGTTTATCGTGATATCTGATACAAATCCATGCTCAGTGCTGGTTAACGCCTGTTGCAGCATTTGAGCGGCTTCTTGAGCTGTCATAAAGCTTGAAGTATCCATCGCTTTGCCACTGGTTCCCCAAAACTCTGTCGCCATTCCGCCGGGATAAACCGCAACGATTTTCATCGGGTGACCTTTGAGCTCCAACCTTACCGATTCGATAAAGCCTTTTACTGCCCATTTTGCTGCGCAGTAGGTGGACTCTTCTGCTTTAGCGCCTTGAGCTGCGGTCGACATCACGACCGCAATGGTGACGGGTTGATCTTTGTAACGCTGAACCAGCTCACGAATCAGAAATATCGACGATTCGATATTGTTTTTTAGCATGTCGCTGATCGCCGCTGGATCTTGCTGTTCTATCTTACCGAAGTATCCACTGCCAGCGCTGTGAACCACCAGTTTTGGTGTTTCTGGCAATGCATCAAGCAGTTCGCTCACGGAGTTCGGGTCACATAGATCACAGGTTTGGCTAACGGTATCTGCTGGCAGGCTTTTCGCTAATTCAGCTAAACGCTGTGAGCTGCGACCAGTGATCATTAAGCGCTGATGGCTGTTTGATGTGTTCGTATATTGCTTAGCTAAAGCTGCGCCTAAACCGCTGCTTGATCCGGTGATTAAAATCATGGGGACTCGGAATTGTTGAATGGAATCGAGATAGTAAGGCTTTGAAAGCGTGTTTTCTGAGATCTAAGACCAAGATGCTGAGGCTCATGACTAAGATTGCTCGATAGAGTTGAGGTTTGAGAAAGTAATGTAAGCCAGGAAGGAAAAAAGAAGGAGTACTAAAAAGTAAAAACGCCGGCATAGGGCCAGCGCTTTTGAAAATCAGATTACTCGTCGTCGAACTGTTTAGTCGTGAACGCGTCTTCGATTCGGTTAAGCTCTTCTTGTTCTTTTGCTCGCTTCTCTTCTTGAAGAGTTGCTCTTGTTTCGTTGAAACGTTTTTTCTCTGACTTAGTCAGGAATTTTACAGCTTTTTTGTTGGTCAGTGCGTAAGCAACTACGTCTTCGCCTTTTTCTCTGCGGTCGTTTACACGTTGTGAGAAACGTTCATTGTCGCGAGCTTTACGCTCCGCTGAGGTCAACTTGCTCATGCTTTAAAGCCTTTTCAATTATTCATGGTAGGGAATCTACGCTTAGCGAAACCAATGGGGAAGTGCTCATAATTGGTGGAACTGTGTACCACGTTCGCTCAACTGAGTTTAGCCCATTTGTATGCTGGTGGCGCATCTTAGCACAAAGGCTTGAGCATACAGGTATGCTATTCGAGGGATTAAACAGAACAACCCACAATTTTCTGTTGTGGGTTGAGATTGCATTGCGGGCTGAGATTATATGTCGGGCTGAGATTGTCTTTTGGGGTCGAGGTTATCGCTGATGGATCTGAGAATCAGAAACGACGTTTTTTAAAGTTTCTCGATATACAAAATCACTTCACCGACTTTAAAGCCGAACTTAGACATCTCAGTTTTGTTGAACAGGCGTTTGTCGTCCATTAAGAACATCCAATCATCAAGCACCACTTCATAGGTGCTACCGTCTACTTCGATTTCTAAATCATATTTCCAATAAAGCGCTGAACCTTGGGTCTCTCCATATGCCGTGCCAACGACATCGTTGGCAGTGCCTGTGTAGGTGTTGTCACCGGTTTTGATGAGGTTCCAAACGCGAGTTGAACGCTCACCATCAGCAAAGGAGAACCACTCTTTGATTTCTCCGTTGTCTCCGTCCCAAGTAGCGATGAGCTTGGCATCAAAGCGGCGCAGTAAGTTACCAGAACGGTCAAGCACGATGCCGTAGGCCATCAATTCACCGTCAAAGAAGGTTTCCAGCTTGAGCTCTGGAGTGGTGTCTGCGTGATTCTCTAAACTTGCAGAGCCACAACCTGTTAGCCAAGTGAGTGAAAACAGTGCCAAAGCAAATTTTATTGTTGTTTTTGGATTCATTTGTTCAAACCTAATAGTTGTTTGCGTAGACCGGGCTCAGAGGTGTTTTCAGATAACCAAATGGCTAGGAAAGCGTCACCAAACTGCTTGTCTTGAATGATACCGATAGGCTGCTCATCGAAGTAAAAACGACTCACGTTGTCTTCGGTTACGCGGATAGTGAGTGTGCTTCCTGCTTCTACGTTGGGCCACATCTCGTATAGAGGCTTCAACCAACGTTGGATATTGTTGTTGGAGTAACCAAGTTTGCTCCATTGATCTTGGGTAGCATCAACGAGGTCTTTGCTGTCAATCGCACGGTAATATTCAAGCTTTAACGCGCGTTCAGAATTGGTTGGGGTCGCGTAGAATTCAGCTGAGTAGAGTGTCCAAAACAGGTAGCTCATCTCACCTTGGCCGCGTTTGCTTAGATTATCTACAGCGGAAGCTTTAGCGCTTCCTGCGAATAGCAGTGCCGCGCAAATGAGGGTTAAGGTGACTAAGCTAAATAGTCGATTTCTTGATTGCTCGCTTGCTTGTGTGCGAACGCGACTATTATCGCTCTTAGAATTGAGCGCTTGCGTAGGGTTGCGTGGAAAAGCCATAAGTCACCTCGTTGTTGCCATTTTGGGTTGTACTAAGTTGGAGTAAGCGGCCACCAGTAAGGGCAACAAAATCCCCCAACTTAATGCAAGGGCAGCTAGCACCGATGCATCTGGCCAAGTAGTAAGAAGGGCGCCTGCTTTGATGCCTCCCCAATAACTACTAGTACCTGCTACGAACCCTATGACAAACAAGATCACTTTTGAGCATTTTAAAAGCCAATTCAGGCTGTGATTGAAACTGATTAAGAACATGATCCACAGGCAAATGAGCCAAACTGGAAACCAAGATTGATTAGCAATTTCAGAGTCGACGGCAAAAATACCGAAGTGGAGCATGAGGCTATCAAGCAATAGCCCCAATGGTAATAAGACGAGTATTTTCAAGTCGCTACTGCGAGTTGGAGAGAGAAGGAAGTGAACCACCACGATCAATGGCGTGACGAACGGGGCTTGCGCGGTAAAGAAGGCGCTGCAAACCCAGGTCGCTTGAAACAGAACGAGATTAATAATCCAAAACCGTTTCATCTTTTGCTCCAAAGTAACGAGGTTTTCTTGCGACAAGGTGATGAGTACTGATCACGCGCTCTAGGAATGCCCCTTCGCAGTAACAGAAGTAGAAAACCCAAAGGCGTTTAAACTCTTCTGAATAGCCTAATGACTCGAGCTCTTCCCAGCTGTTTTCAAAGGCGACGTTCCAGTCGTTGAGTGTTCGAGCGTAGTGAAGGCCAATGTCATCAATTTCTTGGACGACAAGGTCTGTACTGGTCGCTAGGTGCTGGGTCATCACGGCAACCGAAGGTAGGCAACCACCGGGGAAGATGTACTTCTGAATAAAGTCGACGCCTTTACGGTATTTATCATAACGACTGTCGGCAATGGTAATCGCTTGAATCAGCATTTTTCCTGAAGGCTTCAACAGAGAAGAGCACTTTTCAAAGAAGGTTTGCAGATATTCATGTCCGACCGCTTCTATCATCTCGATAGACACCAACTTGTCATACTCACCAGAGAGGTTGCGATAATCCTCTTTCAGTAGGGTGATTTTGTCGGTTAAGCCGAGTGCTTTGACTCGCTGTTCTGCCAGCTCGTGCTGAGCATCTGAAATGGTAGTGGTCGTAACGTGACAGCCGTAGTGCTGAGCCATAAATATCGCTAATCCGCCCCAGCCAGTGCCTATCTCAACCACGTTATCTGATTCAGACAGCTCTAAACGCTCACAGATGGTTTTCATTTTGTTCTGTTGTGCTTTCGACAGAGTTAACGCATCTTCGCTGTAGATAGCAGAAGAGTATTGCATTGAGCTGTCTAGGAAGCGCTCATATAGCTCGTTACCGATGTCGTAGTGGGCGAGAATGTTACGTTTAGAGCCTTGCTCTGTGTTGGCGTTCTTACGGCGTAGCAGTAGATTTTTGATTCGTGAAATCCATTGCGTCTTGTCATCAAGCTCGTCTAACTGTGCTTGATTTCGAGCCATGATTTGAATGACTTTGGTGAGATCTGGGCTGGTCCATTTTCCATCAATGTAGGCCTCAGATGCACCAATACTGCCGCTCATTACTACATCTCGATAAAAGCTCGCATCATGGATAACGATTTGAGCGCTTAAGGTCGCTTCTCTGTTTCCGAACACCGAATGCTTGTCTCGTTCTATTACTTCGAGTTTTGCGAATTGCAGACGTTCTAGAACCTTGAAAATTAGAGCTCGATATTTGCAGTTGCTTGAAACAGCAACGGCTTTAGCTTGTTGTTCTACGTTGTTGTTTTGTTTTGCAAGCTGTTCCATGGAAACCTCGCTGAGAAATTGTTTTAAATTTAGTTTTACTGGCTGAGGGTTAGAACTGCTGGTCTCGTTAGGCCAACCCAAGCCTTCAATTTAGACGTCTTTAAGGCGTTTTAGACGCTGAGTCTGGATGCGCCACAAACGGTACTTTTTTCAGAAATAATTTGAGAGCCTGAAAATAGATACCCATTACAACCTTGATTGTCATTGCTGGGATCCGCAGTACCGTTTTCCTAATGTTTGCTTTTGTTACCGACTGCTTTGAGAGTGCTAGTGTGGCATCAAAAATCTTGTCGCTACGATGACTCTCGATGTGTACTAACGTCCGTTTCGTTGGTGGCTTTATTTTCCACAAGTAGTTCATGTCTAAATCCATGAACGGTGAAACGTGAAACTCTTTTTTTACTTTCAACTCTTTGTGCATGTCGATGAGATAATAGTGTCTTTCTCGCCAAGGCGTGTTGCTCACTTCGGCCAACATGTAGCGACAATCACCAGTCTCGTCGTAACAGAAAAAACAGTTGATTGGGCTGAAATAAATCCCTAAACAACGGCACTGAGCCAGCATCGTCACACGGTTTGATTCAGACCAAACCCCACCAAGATGTTGTACTTTGGATGCTATACGTTGCTTGAGTGGTTTAGGTTCATCAGTCGTGACATTTTCTTTTTTTTCAGCGAGATAATCCGATTCGACAAAGCGAATCGGGTTGTACCACTGAGTACCGAATAAGCGACTGCGAGTGGTTGTTTGAGGGATTTCATCGAGATCTAATCCCATCATGTACAACTGGTAGCTAAATTCATGAGTAATATCGCCAAAGCGGCGGTGGCGTACGTTGCCCCAGTAAATGCCGCTGAGCTCTTCACTCTTTTCGGATGCTATCCCCATGTCGGATATGATGGTGTGAGTGTTCATCGTACTGAACTCGTGCTCAAATCTAGGCCAAAGCGCTTAGTCACATCGAGTGCACTGTGGACACCGTCTTCATGGAAGCCGTTGTACCAGTATGCGCCGGCGAAGTGCGTCTGGTTTTTGCCACAAATCTGCTCACGCTTGTGCTGAGCTTCGACCGTGTTCGAATTAAGTACCGGGTGATGATAAACAAAGCTGCGAATGATTTTTTCTGGGTCGATGGCTTCGCTCTGATTCAAGGTGACGCAGAAGGTGTCCTGGCTTTCGATGCCTTGCAGAATGTTCATGTTGTATGTCACACAGGCAGGTCGTTTACTATCGCCATCCAACATGTAGTTCCAACTTGCCCATGCAAGCTTTCTGTCTGGTAACAATCGGGTATCGGTGTGTAGAACCACTTCATTACGGCTGTATGGGATCTCGCCTAGAACCTGTTGCTCTTGCTCTGTCGCATCGCCGAGTAAACGTAACGCTTGGTCTGAGTGACAAGCAAATATCACTTCGTCGAAGTCTTGTGTAGCGCCATCTTCAAATTCAATCGTGACGCCCGCTTCATTGCGAGTGACTTGTTTGATCGATGTGTTCAAAGCGACGGATTTGTTCAAGCGTGAAAGGATGATTTCAACGTAAGAGCGCGACCCTTTAGGAATTACATACCATTGTGGACGGTTCGCGATGTCGAGTAGCCCGTGGTTGTAGAAGAATTGAATGAAGAATTTAAGCTCAAATTCTTCCATTTCCTCTAAGCTTGTCGACCAAATTGCTGCGCCCATCGGTAGGATGTAATGCTGGCTGAAAAAGTCGGAAAACTGGTTTTCACGTAGGAAGTTGCCCAAGGTAACATCCGGTGTGAACTCGTTACTTTCGAATTGAGCCTTACACAGTTTGTTGAACTTGAGGATGTCAGACACTAAAGACCAGAACTGAGGTTTGAAGATGTTACTCCTCTGCGCGAATAACGAATTGATGCTATGGCCGTTGTATTCGAATTTAGTTGTGGTGTTGTGTACGCTGAAGCTCATTTCGGTCGGTTGCCTTTCAACACCGAGTTGTACGAGTAGCTGATTGAAATTCGGGTAGGTTCGATCGTTGAATACTATGAAACCTGTATCTATCGAAAACGCCGAGCCTTGATGTTCAATATCAACGGTAGCGGTGTGGCCCCCAACATAATCGTTCTTTTCGAATACGGTCACGTCGTGGTGCTTATCTAATATGTGTGCGCAAGTCAGTCCAGAGATGCCTGAACCTATAATGGCGATTTTCTTCATTGTTATACCATCCTTGAAGCGAGTTTTTGCCAAACTGGAGTTGGAAGCATTCTTAGTAGCTTCATCAACATGATGAATCGTCTTGGGAAATCGATTTCACTCTTTCCTTGAGCAATACCATTTACGATTCGCTGAGTTGCGGCCTCACTACTAATAATCATAGGCATAGAGAAGGTATTTCGCTCGGTTAATGGCGTTTCAACAAAGCCTGGGTGCACAATTGAGACATGAATATTGTGCTCGGCCAGATCAACCGACAGTGTTCTGCCTAAGTAGGTGAGGGCTGCCTTTGAAGCGCCATAAGCCTCGGCTCTTGGCAAAGGTAAAAAGCTGGCGCTGGAGCTTACTAAAACCAAACGGCCGCCCGGCTTAATGTTTTTTAACCAGGCTTTAAGGGCGTAGCCAATTGAAATTAGATTGATGTTGATGACGCGCTCGAAAAGCTCGGCATCAAAATTCACGGGGTCGTTGATGTACTCACAATCACCCGCGTTCAAGATCAGTAGGTCGAGCTGCTTATCTTGTTCGAGTGCAGGGAAATTGTGGTAATCGGTCAAATCAAAACAGAGTGGGTCAATTGACGAGTGCGATAAGTCTGTCTCGTGAGAATCAACTAAAGCTTGCAGTTTGTCTTGATTACGGCCGCAAGCAATCACCTGATGCCCTTGTTGAGCATAATCTATAGCGAGTGATTGGCCGATACCTGAGGTCGCGCCTGTGATCATAATACGCATTATCGGCTCGCTCTTTTTTTGATGGATTTGATCGCGCAACCTAATACTGGGATGTGCTCGTACAGCATAGAACCCACATCCAGATAATCGCGATGATAAACCACTTGGTTGTCCAACATTTTAATATGGCTGTGCCCTTGAACTTCAATCGGCTTTTGCCCATTGAGTTGTTTGTGAGCGAATTGCATTGTCCAATAAACGGATGCTTCATCTTTCACTTCAAAGGTGTGTTCGATGTGGAAGTAACAGCTAGTGACTTGTGTGTAAAGGTTCTCGAAGTAATGCGTTAACGCGACAATCCCACTGACATGATGCAGTGGGTCTTGGAATTCGATATCAGGGTGATAAACCGTCTTTAGCACGTCGAAATTGTCTGTTCCGAGTTCTCGATACATGTTGAGAAAGTTATCAAGCCATAGAGAGTTATCCATAATATTCACTCTAATTATTTGAAAAAGGCTAAGGCTCTCAATCGTGCTTCTTTGTGTTCAACGATGGGTTGCCAGTATTCGCTGTTAATTCCATTTTTTGCAATGTAATCATGTGGAAAATGCACATGCTTGTCAGGAATATTTTGCAGCTCTGGAATGTACTTACGAATAAAAATTCCTTTCGGATCAAACTTTTCGCTCTGGGTGATCGGATTGAAAATTCGAAAGTAGGGTTGAGCATCACAGCCAGTACTTGAAGCCCATTGCCAACCGCCATTATTGGCGCTGAAATCACCATCGATAAGGTGCGACATAAAGAAGCGTTCGCCCCAGCGCCAGTCAATCAGCAGGTGTTTGGTTAGGAAGCTTGCCACCACCATTCTTAGCCTGTTGTGCATCCAGCCTGTCTCAACCAATTGACGCATCGCTGCATCAACTAATGGGTAGCCTGTCTTACCCTCACACCAAGCTTTAAAACTAGGGTTGTCGTGATACCAATCTAAGCCGTTGTATTTCTGCTGAAAGTTCGCACCTTTAACCAGTTTAGGATGGTGGAACATCAAATGCTTATAAAAATCTCGCCAAATCAATTCATTAAGCCAAGAAAAGGCTGGCAACTGAGTATCAAATAACAAGTCAGGCTGTTGTTGAATCAATTGAATCGCTAACCAACGAGGGCTGACTGCACCAATAGCCAAGTAAGGAGATAAGCCCGATGTCCCCTTTACTGATGGAATATCTCTAAGGCGAGAATAGTCATTAACTTTATTGGCTAAAAAATTGGGAATCACATTCTCAAGGACGTTTTGGCTTAGTGGCCAACGCTCCGAATCGGTACGCGGAAAGTCAAAATCGTAGTCAGCGGAGATTCTTAAGGCTTTTGAGTCGTCAGAAAGTTGTGATTGTGGACGCTGAGTTTGTTGAAGCGGTGTTTGTTGAAGCTTAGCGGGCGTGACAGGTGCTGGGCTGCAAATGATACCTTTCGCTTGCACTTCTTTTAACCATGCGTTTTTGAAAGGTGTGAAAACCTTGAACATCTCACCTTGTTTATTCAGTACGCTACCTAATGGCAGAATCGTATCGCAGTCGGTTATTTTCAGTTTGATGCCGCTTGCGATTAAGTGTTTGTCTCTTAACTGCTCATCCACTTCCGGCTCTGAATTGGCATACACACATGTCGCATCGACCTGTTTGCACAAGTTGATGAGTTGAATAGCTTGATCGTTAAAGTCTGTGGCTTTGAGGTGCAGCAGAGTGATACCGAATTCAGCGAGTTGTGACTCGAACTGTTTCAGGTGGCGATAAATGAAGTCCGCTTTTATCGGTGCCAGGTGATGTTGTTGCCATTGCTGCGGGGTTGAAATAAAAACGGCGATAGAGACGCCGTTTTCAACTGCAGAGACGAGCGCTGGGTTATCGTGAATCCTCAGGTCTCGTCTTATCCATAGAATGTCGCTCAATATCCGTATCTCAGCTTAAGTTCTTGTGGGTGCGGGTTTAGATAAACTTGTGATTCTAGGTACTCGTTTGGGTATTCCATCAGATAGTGATTAATCAGCGTCAGTGGAACTAACAGAGGAACCAGCCCTTCTCTGAATGATGAAATCTGATTGGTGAGCTCTTGTTTGTGAGCGCTACTCAGTTGTTTCTTAAAGTAACCTTGCAAGTGATGCAGAGTATTAGCATGACTGCCGCGATTTGCATGATGCGTTAGCGCCGTCATCAGACCTTCGATGTACTTTTCAGCCAACTCATCGATCTCTAAATCGTTACTCGCTAAAAGTTTGCCTAGGCTCTTGTAGCCTTCAATGTGGTGGCACATCACTAGATATTTGTGAGCGCTGTGAAATTGAATCAGCTTATGTTTGGTTACGCCTTCATCGACAAGATCGAGCCACTTTTGATATGTGAAAACACGAGTCATAAAGTTTTCACGCAGAATTGGATCGTTGAGGCGACCATTCTCTTCTACTGGAAGGAGGGGATTGCCTTGCATAACCTGTTGAGTAAACAAGCCAACACCTGTCGACTCAGAACCACGCCCGTGGTGGTGGTAAACCTTTACTCGCTCCATGCCACAGGTTGGGCTTTTCTGACACACAATGAACCCTGCGATGTGTTGATTGTTCTTTGAATAGTTTTGCCCAAACTCGATCAGTTCATCGGTGACATCGCCAGAACCATCAGGTCGAGAAACATGAATAATGTCGTCTAACATTCTTGTTTGACGGATCGTAGGACGAGGCGTTGGAAGTCCAACCCCCATCTCTGGACAAACTGGCTCAAGCTCTACGTAGTCTGCAAGATCGTCTGTGCAAAAACGAGAACGCTTATGGCCAGTATCGAACCGAACTTTATGACCGGCGACACATGCACTAATGCCTATTTTTATTTTTTTATCCATTGGTCAATTCCTTACACTCATTGCTCGTTGTTATTCTTATATTGTGTGTTTTGTTGCTTATTAAACATTACTTTAGTTCGGTTTTTACTTTTCTTACTAGCCAACTCTATGAGTCTTGTGACGTACCCGATAAATCTTTTGAAGCTAATAAATGTATTTACCCAGTGGGTTGAACAGTTGGCTCACCCCTTTAGTGAAATACAAGGCATCACTTGAAACGGTTAAACACACACAGCCTTCTTTAGTCGCAGGTTGGTGGGTGTGTTCTCCATCTAACCAGATGAAATCGCCTTTGTTGTAGACACCCATTTCGTCTTCGAAGCTGCCTTCTAAAAGAAGCGTGATCTCGAAGCCTTTGTGAGTGTGACAAGGCACCTGTCCATCCTTATCTATATGCAGCAAGCTGGTATGGTGTGATTCGTCATCAAAATCAAGTCGTGCGCGAGAAATCTTGCCCAAGTTCAACCAGTCTTTTCTTGCGACTGAATTGAGTGCGCGAGGAATCGTGAAGGTTGTGTTAGACACAGTCTCTTGTTGCGCTTCAACAACAACTTCGACAGCCTGAGACAAATCAGCTGTGATCTGGTCAATAGCATCAAAATCGAACTCCCCATCGTCAGATAGGAACGCATCCATTTCGCTGTCAGACCGTTTTAGCCCTGCTGTATCGCTTTCAAAGACTGAGTCAGCGGCTTGCGCCGTCAACATGCTTACTTGTTTTTGACAGTGTTCACAAAGCTCTACATGGCTAGAAACAATCAGAGAAACCGAATCCGCTAGATTGCCATCGACAAAATCTTTCAAGATTGCCGCATTTGGGTGATGTTTAATCATGGTCTTGTTCCCCCATGTGAACTTTTAGTTTGGCGAGTGCGAGTCTTAGACGTGATTTAACAGTTCCAAGCGGGACATCGAGTTGTTGGGCGAGCTGCTCTTGCGATAACTCTTGGAAGTAGACACCTTTCACAATGGTTTTTTGAGCGAGAGGCAACTTTTCGATTTGAGTCATTACATGACGGCTCATTAGATGATCGCCAAACTGAAGCTGATCACTTTGTGATTCGGCTACCATGGCGTCAATTGGCCAAATGTCGTCAGCGATGGTTTGCTCTGCTTTCGCTTTTACCTTTCTTAACATATCAAAGGCGGCGTTCCGCATAACGGTATAAACCCAAGTGGTTGCTGCGCCTTTCTCTTCGTTGTAGAGATGCGCTTTCTTCCAAACGTTGGTCATCGTGTCTTGGACTAGCTCGTTGGCAGCGGCTTCACCGCCCAACTTACTGATGCCAAAACGCTTGATTTTGGGAGCAAAGAATTTAAACAAGCAAGTAAATGCCTGCTTATCTCTGTCTGAACCAACCAAAATCAGCCAGCTTGAGAGCTCTGTAGGTACCTTACTTTCGGTAGGTAGTTTGTTGTCGGGGATAATGACATGCTCCTTGCCGTTCCCTGTTCTTCTGCTTTCCACTTGCATAGTAATCAACCATCATGCGAATTTGATAGACACTACGTGGAGAGTGAGAGTAGGGATCACTTTATTTTAAATTAATTTCTACTATACAAAATTATAGTGAATAAAAGTGCTTATTGCCCTGTAATGATTTGATTCAAAAAGGGAACTAAAGACGGAAAACTAGCGGGTTCTGTGAATTTGGTTTTCTTTTCCAATGGGATAGGCATCATTTCGAGGAGTCGAGCACAG
Organism: Vibrio sp. 1F279; assembly: GCF_041439815.1. Taxonomy (NCBI): domain Bacteria; kingdom Pseudomonadati; phylum Pseudomonadota; class Gammaproteobacteria; order Vibrionales; family Vibrionaceae; genus Vibrio; species Vibrio sp. 1F279. The sequence goes on from NZ_JBGOOU010000002.1 coordinate 188,141, forward strand.
ATCCATTGAGGACTTTCAAAGTCAGGAGTGGGGTAAAGTGCTCTGATTGAATCGTGTTCTAGAAACAACTCGACAAGAAATGCAGTCACCACGTTCGGCACCTTATAGCTGTGTTGCGGCCAGTGAGGCAACGGGCGGAAATCACTTTTTATTAAATCATCTGTGTCGCGGAAGGACGAGTGAAGCTGGACCAACTGTTCGCCTTCAACATCGATTTCCAAGATTTGATCATCGGACATATTGAAATCGACAATAGACACTTTTGTCCCCCAAGAACTCAGACGTTCGGAGTTGGTGTCGTCCTGAGTCGCAATGATGAAGCCGTCTCCTTGCGCAGCCTGAGCGACCATTTTCAAATACTTGGGCTCGTAAATACGCAGTCTTTGTCTGCCCCTTGGCAAAATGAATAACGGGAGAGGAAACACCGCAAGCTCTTGAGAAGTCTCTACGGGTGTTTCTGATTCGGTTTCTATCCGTGTGATCTTCTCAGCTGAATTCGGCACATAGCACTCCTTAGTTCATACATGATTGAGTCTGTACGGATTTGATTCGTACGTAATTCAGAGATGTATACGCGTGCTCGTTGAAGTTCGATCAATGTGGGGTGATGTATTGAACAGGAAGTTAGAGAGAGGGAGACATGGTTTTTTGTCGCGTTTATTCGCAATTTAATCGGTTTAACCTTTTTTAACTTACGGCATTAGGTAATATGGGTTAAGAATTAGTCAATGGGTAGATAACAAGTGACACGCTTATCTTACGTTGTTTATCTCTTAGTTCTTCTTTACCTGACATCACATCAAAGGAATGGTCATGATCGTTATTTATGGTATCAAAGAGTGCTTAAATCCGATTAAGTTACAGCTTTCTAATGTCTTACAACAATGTTTGAACAGTGAGATGGGGTTACCTGATGACAAACGAGCGCATCGGTTTGTACCATTAGAAAGAGATGATTTCTTTTATCCCGAAGGGCGAACAGAAGCTTATACCGTCATAGAAATTAATATGATGGAAGGGCGAGCGGTGAATACCAAAAAGCGCCTGATTAAGAAGATATTTTCTGAAATAGAAAAGCAGCTGTCTATCTCTCCCATTGATATCGAGATCACCATCAAGGAGCAGCCATCGCATTGCTGGGGCTTTCGAGGAATGACTGGCGATGAAGCCCAAGATCTTAAGTATAAAGTAAAGGTCTAGGGTTTAAGCTCCTAACTCCTAACTCCTAATACGTAAGACAGAAGGCTTAAGCTAACCTATCTAGTCGTGGTTTTGGAGTTTGATGCCAAAGCCGTTAGATGGGCTGAGTTTGGACATATGAATTATAGGTAAATGATTCATGGACAAAGCCCTAAAGGGACTAGTTTCTTTGTTTTCCGCTGTATGTCACTACAGTTCGTTTGCGACAGTGGCAAGTTTGTTTTAGAGTGCAACTCTTCTCAGCATTTTTAGATTAGTTATGGTTAGAATCAACACGAATTTAATTCAAAAGATACTCATTACACTGCCTTTGTTTTGGATTGTTACCGTTCAGGTGTGGCTAGGTCAGGGGAGTAAGCCACTTGTGGGTATCACTTTATTGATAGCGGCCTGTTGTGCTCTTTTGTACCGAAAAAACAAGGAGAAACATGACTGGTTTGAAGATGGCTGGGTGTGGATACTGCTCTTGCTCTCTATTTTTTCCACTATATCTTACGAGTTGCATGGCTTCAGTAGTCAAGAACTAAGGGCAACTTTGATTGCTCTGGTATTTTTCCTTTTTTATCGAAATGGCTTTGTTAAGTTATCAGATATACAGAACTTATGCTTCACTTCTGTTGTCAGTACAACTGTCCTCGTTGCTTATTATATCTTTTTTCTCTCCGGGGATCGGGGGACCTTGCCGTCTAATGCTCTTGTTATAGCTTCAATTCAAGGTTTCTCTGTCATTTTATTGCTCGCACTTGGCTGTGTTTCGTATGAAGGAAAAAAAACCAAAGCAATAGCTATCTTGGCATTTATAGGCTTTTTATCAATGTTTTTGGTGGGGTCAAGAGGACCTCTACTAGCCGTTATTTTTATTGGTTTAGTTGTCCTATTCAAAATGATGATGCAGCATCGTCAGTACAAGGCGCTGCTTGGTATTAGTGCCATGGTCGTTTTTTCTGTGTTTTTGATGTCGAAATATGACGTGGTAAGTGAACGTATTGACTATAGCTTGCATGAGTACCATGAGATATCACAAGGCAACATGGATACTTCCATAGGCTTAAGATTACAAATGTATCAAGCAGGGTTCGACTTCTTTGTGGATAGCCCCTTGCTCGGCATTGGAGGCGATAAAGAAGCGCAATTAGATAAACTCTCATTTACTCCAACAAATTCGGGAAAGAGGTTTATCGTTAATGCACACCTGCATAACAATTATATTGATAAAGCAGCGTCATCTGGCTTGGTAGGCATTGCCCTTCTCATGCTTAGTTTGATGTACCCTTTGTTTAATTCTAGATACAAGCTATCGCCTATTGTATTGTTACCGGTTGTTTATTTTTCTTTCATGTGTCTATTCGATTCACCTTTCAGGAATGGTGATTTAGCTGTGATGTACTTTGTGTTTATTGGAGTACTACTAAAACTACAAGTGAGAACAGAAGCGTAATGAAACCGGTATATTACGCCAATTTCATTGTGGGTAGTTTTAGGCCGTTTATTGATTTAAGGTTATAACGAATAAATAATGAATAAAAATTTCAGGTATGACATCAATGCATTACGTGCATTAGCTGTCTCAATCGTCGTCATTTTCCATTTTTTCCCGGGTTTTATCACTGGCGGCTTTTTAGGTGTGGATGTGTTTTTTGTCATTTCAGGCTTCCTGATGACAAAGATTATCATGTCGAGTTTGGAAACTAATACCTTCTCATTAAAGGGCTTTTACTTAGCGAGGGCAAAACGCATTATTCCTGCTTTAGCGGTCATGTGCCTTGTTGTGTTACTCGTTGGCATTATTTACCTAGACCCTTGGGCGTTAAGAAAACTAGGTAAGCATATTCTCACCAGTGTCGGGTTTGTTTCTAACCATACCTATTTAAAAGAGTCGGGATACTTTGATGTGGCCGCGCAAAGCAAGTGGTTGCTTCACACTTGGTCTTTATCCGTAGAATGGCAATTCTATGTATTATATCCTCTCGTTTTAATGGCGACCTACAAGTTATTCGGAGCTAAAGGTGCAACCGTTGCTATTGGAACGACTCTAATAGGAAGTCTAGCTTATAACTATGCGTATTTGGGGAGTTCGGCTTCTTATTACACATTACCGTCTCGTGCATGGGAACTGCTCGCAGGTTCGGTAGTTGCTTTGAAAAGAGAGCGCATTGAATTCAAAAAATCCAATGTTCAGTTATTGCTGTTAGTTGCTATTGCCTCACTGTTTATATCTCCTTTCATGATCGACAGCAGCACACTTTGGCCGAGTCATGTGACGCTTATTCCGGTCATTGCTACCGCGATAATTCTGCTTTTGAATTTGGACCTCAATTTTACCTTTCATAAATCACGGCTGATACAAGGGGTTGGGTTATGTTCCTACTCAATTTATCTCTGGCATTGGCCTATTAGTGTTTTCATTAAGAACCTCACGAGCAACACTATTACTCACAATATAGTTGGAGTAATGGTATCGGTATTGATGGGGATCCTTTCATTTAAGTTCATTGAAAGTTACCGACCTAAGGAGACACGCAAAGGCGGTAAGTTCTTTTTGAACTATTACCCTCTCATTCTTGCTTCCTTTATTGCCTTGATAGGGCAGGTTATTTATGAAAGTGAAGGATTACTTTGGCGCCTGGATAAAACACAGCTCGTCATTGCACAAAGTGTCTATGACCGGAATCCACGAAGCGGAGAGTGCCACGTCGAATTTGGACCATCTCCTGAGTGTCACTATGGCTCAGGACCCGTATCCGCGATTGTTTTAGGCGATAGTCATGGCGCATCGATAGTGAGAAGTGTTGAGGCGTCAGCACCTAACGATACATCGGTCATCGACTGGACGAGAAGCGCATGTCCGACGATTTCAGGTATCAAAAGAGTGCTTTCAAGTGGTGAGTTATCAGAAGAGTGTGGGGATTTTGTCTCAGCATCGTTAATTAAAGCTAAAACTAATTACCCTAACGTTCCTGTTGTTGTCATTAACAGAATGGGTGGCTATCTTTATGGTTCGAATGAAGATGGGTGGCAAAGTGAGAACGAAAAGATCAGTTTAATCGCAGGAGATAAAAGGTTTCAGACCAGATCGGAAGAGTACCTGAACTCAATCTTATCCAGTTTTGAAAAGACCATGTGCGAGCTTAGTCAATCTAACCCTGTTTATTTGGTCAAGCCAATCCCTGAGCTTAAGAAAGATGTACCTAAAACTATGTATAAGTATTCGATTTTAAATCAATCTGATATTTCGGTTTCTATTCCTCTTGAAGAGTACCGACAAAGAACCGCATTGATTACGAAATCTTATGAAAAAATCAGCCAAAACTGTCGAGTTACTCTTATAGACCCTGAACCGATATTTTGTGATGATCAGCAGTGCCTAGGGGATATCAACAATCACCCAACATACGTTGATGACGATCACCTGAATGAATTTGGTGCTGGCCAACTTATTCCTCAATTTCGCGAAAAAATATGGGGTCAATCAGCTCCGTAGGAAATGCTCATTCGCCCTTATTGTTTACACGAGAGAATAAGGGCGTTTCTGTGTTTGGAGCTATTGTGTTGGTCTTAAATGATTCGTTTAGGTAGCGATGTTTAAGATAAATTTCGGTTCAAGTGAACCATTGTGCTATACTCCGCGCCCCAATCCGAATTGGCTTGTTAAATCTTAGGAAATTATTATGAGTGTTAAAAACGAACTTCAACAAATTAACAACCGTCTAGACAAGTGTCGCAACAAGTTAGCGGCTGCTAAAACTCGTAATGATCGTCCTGTTGTTCGTCAATTTGAAGATGAGATTAAGAAGCTAACCAAGAAAATCGCTCAGCTGAAACATAAAGAAAGCTACGATGTGAACCAAGAGCGTAAGTCTCTGGTTGATATGCCATTTAAGCGTGAGATTACTAAGGCTGAACAAGCGGATATGGGTAAACTTAAAAAGTCTGTTAAAGGATTAGTAATTGTTCACCCAATGACCAAGATCGGTAAAGAGCTTCGCATTGAGGTTATGACGGGTTACGCACCGAAAAAATTCTAATTGCCAGTGATGGTGATGAAAAAGGAGCTAGCAATAGCTCCTTTTTGCTTTTTTAGGTAGTAAAAAAGCAGAGTCAGCGGTAAGAATACTCACGCCGTTTTCAACTTTTTAGAGGTGATTGTTGTCACAAATCCTTTTATCTCCTATAAAAGTTAACGTGCCACTAACATGGCACCAAGTGAACGCAGTAATGTGTTCGCTTTTCGAATCTACAATTTCTCTCCAGTTTGTATAAATATAGGTAGAGCAGCACAGATAATTACAGATAAAACTAGACTCGTTAAGGAAGATGAGAACGTAAAAAAATAGAGGTTATATGAATCAATTAATTTCAATTGGACCACTAGAATCCTTCCTAATCGCGATTAGTGTTTTGTTTCTAGGTCATTTCGTCAATGCAAAGCTTCCTGTTCTCAAAAAGTACAATATCCCAGAGCCCATTGTCGGCGGCTTGATTGTCGCTTTTGCTATTACAGCCCTGCACTTTAACGGCCTTGATCTTGAGTTTTCTTTGCCCTTGCAGAACACATTTATGTTGATGTTCTTTGCAACGGTCGGCCTTGCAGCTAACTACACACAGCTGATGAAAGGTGGTGCCAAGGTATTCCTATTCTTAGGGGTGGCTTCGGTTTACATCATTATCCAAAACGGTGTAGGCGTAACCTTAGCAACGACACTAGGCCTTGAGCCCTTGATGGGTTTGATTGCTGGCTCTATCACCCTTTCGGGTGGTCACGGTACAGGCGCGGCTTGGTCTCAAACTTTTGCAGACACGTTTGGCATTGCAAATACGTTAGAAATCGCAATGGCTTCAGCGACCTTTGGTTTGATCATCGGTGGTATTATCGGTAGCCCAGTGGCGCAAAAGCTGATTGATAAAAACCAGCTTGAATCTGAGTACGGCACTGGCACACAAACCCACGAGCGTTTTCCTGAGCTTGTTACTTACAACGAGTATGAAGAAGACAAAGTAACAGCGAAGAAGGTGATTGAAGTATTGTTCATCCTTCTTATCTGTATCACAGGTGCGAAGTACCTAGAGCAGTGGGTGGCGACTTTTGAAATTTCTTGGTTGATGATTCCTGACTTCGTTTACGCGTTGTTTATCGGTGTGTTCATCACTAACGTTTTTGAAGTGACTAAGCTACATAAAACCAACAGTGAAACGGTCGATATTCTTGGTACGGTGTCATTGTCGCTGTTCCTAGCGATGGCGCTAATGAGCCTTAAGCTTTGGAACATTTTTGACCTTGCGATTCCGTTTTTGGTTATCCTTGCGGTTCAGGCGGTGGTGTTAGGTATCTTCTCTTACTTTGTAACGTTCAAAGTAATGGGTTCTAACTACGACGCAGCGGTTATGGCGGGTGGTCACTGTGGTTTCGGCCTAGGTGCAACACCAACAGCGGTAATGAACATGGGTTCTTTGGTGAACCGATTCGGCCCGTCGCCACAAGCCTTCATGGTTGTACCAATCGTGGGTGCCTTCTTTATCGATATCGTTAACCTGATCATCCTTCAAGGTTACATCTCGTTTATCGGTTAATGTTCGTCTTTGCTTAAATGCGATGAGCTAATTGCACTAAGATGAACACAAGAAAGCCAGTCTGTTGACTGGCTTTTTTTGTATTAGCGCTTCTAGAACCTATGCGGGTGAGCTTGCTTGTAGCTCTTTAAGGAGAGGAAATGCGGCTTTGCTGTGCTCTCCAGTGACAATGAATCCAACCAACTGGTTATCTTCATTGAAGCCTTTAGCGACAATGCCTTTAGGATCGAATCGAGTTTCCCAGCTCTGAGCAGTGTGAATATCGCGCCCTGCGAGCTGAATAGGATAACTCGGTGTTTTCACCTTGGTGATCATATGAGGCAAGCTGAGCTTTGCTTCGCCCACTTTGCTCTCTCCGTTACCCATAGCCAGCTGCTTAGCCAATACGTTTGCAGACAAAATAGCGGGCTGAAGATAAGCCATCACACGCCCCTCTATTTCGGCGCAGTCACCAATCGCATACACATTTTCGACACTGGTTCTCATGATGGTATCGACCACAACCCCTTTGTTTACTTCTATTCCCGCTTGTGTGGCTAACTGCGTGTTTGGTCTTAGCCCTGCTGCGGCAATCACGATATCGGTTCGTATCAATCGAGAAGAATTGGTTTGCAACCTCACTCCATCAGAAAGATACGTTGCGCGACACACTGCAGAATCGGTTTCGACGGTAACACCTGCTTTTGTCAGTTCCCTTTCCAATTCAAGCGAAACGAAAGGTGGCACTAGGTTATTCAATAGATAACTTGCGGGTTCGATAATCGTGACATCTTTACCCGCAGTTTGAAGGTCGAATGCGAGCTCGACCCCAATCAAGCCTCCACCCATCACGGTGATGCGTTGAGCGCCATCGATCTGAGCTTTGTGTTTATCAAACTCTTCCAAACTATTTAACGTAATGGTTGCGCTGCGTTTAAGCCCTTCCGTTGGTGGTATAAAAGGCGTCGCGCCGGTCGCTAATACCAACTTTGAATAGTGGATAGATTGGCCATCAACATAAACACACTGCTGCTCAGTATCTATCTCGCTCACAAGTGCTTTGGTTTTGATGACCACGTTGTACTGCTCTGCCAATTGTTGAGCGTTATGTACTGCCAGTGTTTCCGGCGTTTGTTCCTGACTGAACGCGTGCGAAAGATTCGGCTTACTGTACTCAACCCCGGTATCGGCGGTGATCATAGTAATCGTGATATCTTGGTCAAGCTTACGTACCATCTTGATGGTTTGTAGGGCCGCGAAACCGCCACCCACAATAACAATGTTCGACATGCTACTTCTCCACAAACACTTCTTTGCCTAAATGGCATTCAGGGCAAAGGAAATCATCAGGTACTTGCGCCCAAGCAGTTCCAGGTTCGACGCCTTGGTAGGGTTCGCCCAATTGTGGGTCGTACACCCATTCGCATACTGTGCAACGCCAGCAAGTGCAGTCTGCACTGTGTACTGGCTTATCTTGAGCGACTTCTGGTTTCAGCTCTGTTGTGTCTTTGAGCTCGGCAGTGGTGTTTGCCGGTGCTGGTGTGGCTTCAAGCGGTGTTACATTACGTGATACTTGTTTCGGTGTGCTCACTTCATCTGCTTCTACACGCCAAACCTCGGCCAGTGTCATGCCGTAATCGATACATTGGCGAAGAGCGTCTGTGTCTGGTTTCCAATGGATGTGTTGCGGCGCACTCACCTCGAAGTTTGCTTCACGTAGTCGAGCGTCGATACGTTTTACTGCGCCGCCTGTCCAACCTGAAGAGCCAAATGCTGCGGCTCTTTTTCCTGCAAAACGTAAGCCGTGGATCTCTTCTAGTAGCGCAGCGATTTGCGGCATCATCACATTGTTCATGGTCGATGAGCCGACTAGAACCCCTTTTGAACGGAAGATATTGGCAAGGATGTCATTCTTATCGTGCTTAGAGATATTAAAGACTTTGATTGCTGTTTCTGGGCTGCCTTTACGGATACCTTTTGCGATTGCGTCAGCCATCATGCGAGTGTTGTTCGACATGGTGTCGTAAACAATCGTGATACGATCTTCTTTGTAGGCTTTAGACCACTCGTAGTATTGCTCAACAATTTGCGTCGCGTTGTCGCGCCAAATACAGCCATGAGAGGTGGCGATAACATCAATAGGCACACCTAAGCTCAATACTTCTTCTATCTTCGCTTTCACCAAAGGCGCGAAAGGTGTGAGGATGTTCGAGAAGTAACGCAGACATTGATCATGAAGCTCGACTTGGTCTAGCTGATCGTTGAATAGGTTTTCATCACAGTAGTGCTGACCGAACGCATCGTTGCTGAACAGGATTTCGTCACCTGTGAGGTATGTTGCCATTGAGTCTGGCCAGTGCAGCATTTTCATCTCAACAAAGATGAGTTGCTTACCGTTACCGACATCGAGCGTGTCGCCAGTTTTAACGGTTCGGAAGTTCCAGTCCGGCTGATGGTGATGGCCAACAATCGAGTTAACGCCAGCTTCTGTGCAGTAGACGGGTGTGTTTGGAATTTTGGCTAATAGTGCTGAAAGGGCACCTGAGTGGTCTTCTTCAGCATGCTGACAAATGATGTAGTCGATCTCGTTGATGTCGATTTCCATCTCAAGGTTTGCAAGGAATTGTTCAGTAAAGCGATGATCAACGGTATCAACAAGCACCGTTTTCTCTTCACGAATCAGGTACGAGTTATAGCTGGTACCTTTGTTCATGTGGTATTCCTTACCATGGAAGTGTTCTGTTTCCCAATCGTGGACGCCAACCCAGTGAACATTTGATTTAACGTGAATAGTCATAATGATAATACCTTATTTAAATATCTAAGGTCATCATTGCACTAGTTGTGCCATGTTTTTAAGTGCCTGTTTTCAATGTGTTTGTTTGGGGTTTATGTTATCTGGTGAGTCATTTTGACGTGCTGAGTTTTATGGTTAAAATGAATCTTAGGTGTCTTTATGACTTTGTGAATTTATAGCGGTTTGGCAAGAAAATTAATGATGTTTGCTCAGAAAGAGCAGGGTGAGGAACATGTTTCAACAAAGGGGATTATAGCGTAACTCCTGCGCTTCGCGAATTAGAACACGTGGATTGATCAAGTATTGGTGATCTAAAAAGCGGCTGGAATGGCTAAAGCTGAGATAGAAAGGATGGATGCGAAATACAGACATGAAAAAGGCCAGACGAGTGTCTGGCCAAAACAAGGCAGTGTAATTTAACAGTCTGAAGTGCTGTTGAAACTATATTTTGTAAAACGAAAAAGCGTTTTAAAAATTAAAGCGTTGTAGCAGTTAAGCGTTGTAACTGTTTAACGTGTTATAGCTGTTGATTCATTCGTCATCTTAATTAACGAGTTAAAGCGTCGTCACGATTTCATCAAGAGCTAGACGTGCTTTTGGTTTACCGTGGTTATAGTCTTCACCGTCTTTGTGGTAGCCGATTGCTAGCGCTACATCAACAACGTGACCGTCTAGTTCGTCAGCAAACTCTTCACCTATCATAGCGGCATCTACGCCTTCCATCGGTGTTGAAGCAATACTAAGGCGTGCTAGCGTGTGCATTGTGTTACCTAGTGCGATGTACACCTGAGACTTAGTCCAGTTTCCGTTGAAACCAGTCTCATCTGTGTTCATTTCTGCGAATGCGTAAGCCCCTAAGAACTGCTCGTACATTTCAGCAGGTAGGTGACCAGAGCTTACTTCTGTGTCAGCACGCTTTGCGAATTTCTCTTTAGTGTACTTAGGATCGTGAGCAAACAGGATCGTATGTGACGCTTCTTTCGCATGCGGTTGGTTAAACTGGAACATGTTCTCGAAAGTATTGTGGAAGCGTTGTTTTGCTGCGTCACTCTCAATGATGATGAATTTCCAAGGCTGAGAGTTGATAGAAGAAGCTGACAAACGAAGTGCTTCTTTGATTACTTCCATGTCTTCCACAGAGATGCGCTTTTCTGCATCGTATTTTTTAGCTGTGTAGCGAGTGTTTAGATCTGAAATGATTGGATGAGTCATGTTGAATCCTAATATCTATCAATATAAATGTTGTAGGGTTTTATGTTCGGTAACGTCAACAATAAACGGATAACGCATTTAGGCTATATCTCTATAGAAGTCGTTTCTAGAACAGTCAGCCTCTAAAAGGCTGAACGCTTAAATGGCTATCGAACATGCCCCAATAAATCGAGTATCTGCGGTAGCTCAAGTCGATGGGTGTAAGATAATAGAAGATTGGCTTGGGAAAAATAGCGAACACATCAAATCACTATGGTTAACAATGTCCATAATGATCTGATTAGTGTGATCTGGATGTGTATTGGTTTTCGAAAATCAGCCAGTTAGTAGGCTTTGATTCCATATTGGCGCAATAAAGAAGGAAGTACGCTGTCGAGGTTTGGGATATCTTCAGGGTTAAGTTCAATCAAGCTAAAACCGTGCTCTTGGTAAACTTTCTTGGTCGCATTTCGTTTGTCTTCTTCTATAGGGCCTGAATCTGTTCCCCAGAACTGAATGTATACCTTGCCGCTTGGCAGGTAGAAATCGCTCATTACTTCTTTTGATATCGGGAGCGGACGTTCATAGGCATGAACCACTCCCGCCATATAAAGCCAGTTATCGATGATCAGCTCTCCCTTTGAACGTACATAATGTCCGTCTAAGGTTCGGTGTTTCGCCTCAAATTTCTGACGAAAGCTAGAAAACGAGACATCGGTAGAGTGGCTTTCAGCATCATGCCCTAGAAATTCGACAACAGACTGCTTCAAACGTTTATTGCGAACCAATGAATCGTGCCATACCACAAATAGGTTTTGAGTCGCTTTATCTTCCCTTTGCTCACCGCCTGCTTTTAAGCCTGTTGAGGTGACATGCCAACCATCTTCTTCACGTGTTATCCAACCAAGCTCGCTGAGCAACAGGTTAATTTTTTTTGCGCTAAGTTGAAAGGCACTGCCTAGTTGAGTTGCCGTTAGCGTTTTTCCAGAGAAAGAATCTAGGTCGATGAGTAGTTTTTCTGGCCAGACAATAAAGACACCAAACTTCTTGTGTTCGACATACTCCCCACCAAAGCTTTCGCCTCGTTCTGTGAGTACCCAACGCTCCTGTGAACGCACGATATAGCCAGCTGTTTTCAAATCACTGAATAGAGCCTTCGCTTCTATCCCTTTTTGTTTGGCTAGTGCTGATGTGGAAATCTTGTCTGGCATAGTCAGTTTCTCAATTAGCAGTAGAACTGCTGATTAATGTTGAGGGGCTGTTGTATAGAATAGGGAAATACAATAACACAACTGTTGATACTAACTGCAGTTCACTGGTCCATGTTTTTAGTGAGTATTCGCTCTCATTTTGAATGTTAAGCAAAATGCGGTCTAACTTGTAATTAAATTACAGCTTTAGGTTTTTTCTCATCTTGGTGCATATTTATCATTCGTAATACGATGTTCTTTTATACGGCTTATATGGATCTTAGATTCTATATTTTATTAAGTGTGATTTGTGTCACCATTTATTTTTAAGTGTTACAAAATAAAGTGTGATGTGGATCTTGTGTTAATGATATTCACTCTCATTAATTTGGCTTTGTAATTTAAATTCATAGTGTTTTTGTGATACAAGGTGCACTCGTTAACCCGAAAGTGTTTTTTGCGTGTGATGGTTGTCACTAAAATTGGGCTGAGGTGCATTTTGAAAATGTTGTGATACATTTTAATCGACTTTTGAGTACACACTTTCGGTCATTTGACCAACCAATACATTACGGGGTTCTACCTATGTTATCACCAGAAGCAAAGATTAAGGTTCAAAACTTTGGTCGTTTCTTATCCAATATGGTAATGCCAAACATCGGCGCATTCATTGCGTGGGGTTTCATTACTGCACTATTCATCCCAACCGGTTGGTGGCCTAACGAAACGTTAGCATCAATGGTTGGCCCTATGATTACATACCTATTGCCACTGTTGATTGGTTACACTGGTGGTAAAATGGTTGGTGGTGACCGCGGTGCGGTAGTGGGTGCCATCACGACAATGGGTGTTATCGTTGGTACTGATATCCCAATGTTCATGGGTGCAATGATTGTAGGTCCACTAGGTGGTATCGCAATTAAGAAGTTCGATGAAGCTGTTCACGGTAAAGTGAAGAGTGGTTTCGAAATGCTAGTGAACAACTTCTCTGCGGGTATCATCGGCATGATCTGTGCGATCATCGCGTTCATCGTGATTGGTCCTGCGGTTAAGATTCTGTCTGGCGGACTTGCTGCTGGCGTAAACGCAATGGTGGAAGCGGGTGCACTACCTCTAGCATCTATCTTTGTTGAACCTGCGAAAATTTTATTCCTAAATAACGCAATCAACCACGGTATCTTCTCTCCACTAGGTATCCAGCAATCTGAAGAGATTGGTCGCTCAATCTTCTTCCTAATCGAAGCAAATCCAGGTCCTGGTTTTGGTCTTCTACTGGCTTACATGGTGTTTGGTACAGGTAGCGCAAAGCAATCTGCGGCTGGTGCATCTATCATCCACTTTTTAGGTGGTATCCACGAAATTTACTTCCCTTACGTTCTAATGAACCCACGTCTAATTCTTGCGGTAATCGCAGGTGGTATGGCTGGTGTATTCACTAACGTAATGTTCGATTCTGGCCTTATTTCTCCAGCATCACCAGGTTCTATCTTCGCAGTCTTACTGATGACGCCAAAAGGCTCTTACATCGGCGTGATTCTATCGGTTATCGCAGCAACGGCAGTATCGTTTGTTGTAGCGTCAATCCTTCTTAAAACATCAGCGCAAGATGATGAGGAAGATTCACTAGAGAAAGCTTCAGCACAAATGAAAGACATGAAAGCGTCTTCTAAAGGTGCAGCAATGGGGGCAGATATCAACCTAGCTGACGTGAAAGCAGTATACGTAGCGTGTGATGCGGGTATGGGTTCAAGTGCAATGGGTGCAGGTCTACTTCGTAAGAAAGTTGAGGCAGCGGGCCTAAATATCACGGTAACTAACTACGCAATCAACAACTTACCAGCTGATTCACAAATTGTTATTACGCATAAAGATTTAACAGACCGTGCACGTAAAACCATTCCTGGTGCAATGCACATGTCTCTGAACAACTTCTTAGATGGCGCAGTATACGACAACCTAGTAGCAGAACTTGTTGAAGCACAAAGTGGTGAAGCGAAGGTAGAAGATCCGGCTCCTACGGCAGCACCAGCTCAAGAAGGCAACAAGCTTGCACTGACTAATGACAGCATCTTCCTTGGCCTTAAAGCGACTCAGAAAGAAGACGCAATCAAGTTTGCTGGCGAACAATTAGTAAAACTTGGCAACGTATCACCAGAATATGTAGACGGCATGTTTGCTCGTGAAGAGCTTGTGTCTACTTATCTAGGTGAGTCTATCGCAGTACCACACGGCACAATCGAAGCGAAACAGTACGTACAAAAAACCGGCATTGTTTTCTGTCAGTACCCTGAAGGTATTCAATGGGGCGGAGATGAAGATGATATCGCGAAGATGGTTATCGGTATTGCCGCACAAGGCGATGAGCACAACATGGTGCTGATGGCTATTACCAATTCACTCGATGATGAAGACGCTGTGGAATGCCTACAGAACACAGCAAACCCTGCTGATGTTCTACGTATTCTCAACGGAAACTAACAAGCTCTAGTCAAGCTCCTGAGTGAAGGAGGCCAGTATCCCCCTACTGGCCTCATTTCCGGTCTCAATCTTTATCTGTAGATAAAGGTTCGGTCTGAATAGGTCACTGCTTAATGCCTAGGACGTGATTGAAAGCGGCATGTGTTTGAGTGGTTAGCTATTTAGATTCAAATATTTATAAGGTCAAAATTATGAAAGCGTTACATTTTGGTGCAGGTAATATCGGTCGTGGTTTCATTGGTAAGCTTCTTTCTGATGCTGGTATGAAGGTTACGTTTGCTGACGTAAATGAAACGGTTGTAAATGCGTTAATTGAACGCCAAGAATACCCAGTTAAGATTGTTGGCGAAGAGTGTGTTGTCGAAGTTGTTAAGAACGTGTCAGCAGTAAACTCAGCGACAAGCGCAGTAGTAGATTGCATTGCTGAGTCTGATCTTGTGACGACAGCAGTGGGCCCTACGGTTCTTAAAATCATCTCTAAGTCTATCGCTCAAGGCATTGAAAAGCGTGCAGCTGCAAACAACACTGCACCAATGAACATCATCGCGGCAGAGAACATGGTTCGCGGTACTAGCCAATTAAAAGCAGCCGTGTTAGAGCACCTTTCTGATGAAATGAAAGCGTTCACTGAAGAGCACATTGGCTTTGTTGATTCAGCGGTTGACCGTATTGTTCCACCGGCAGAAGCGGGCGAAACAGACCCTCTAGCGGTAACGGTTGAAACGTTCAGCGAGTGGATCGTAGACCAAACACAATTCAAAGGTGAGATTCCAAATATCCCAGGTATGGAATGCACTGACAACCTAATGGCTTTCGTTGAGCGTAAACTGTTTACGCTAAACACAGGTCACTTAGTAACGGCATACCTTGGTGTGCTTGCCGGTCATGAGACTATTAAAGATTCTATCGAAGACGACGTAATCCGCGCTGAAGTAACAGCGACGATGGAAGAGAGTGGTGCGGTTCTGATTAAGCGTTACGGCTTTGATCCAGAAGCTCACGCTGCCTACATCCAAAAGATTCTCGGTCGTTTTGCTAACCCGTTCCTACGTGATGAAGTAGACCGTGTTGGCCGTCAACCTATTCGTAAGCTGAGCCCACAAGATCGCCTAGTTAAGCCTCTAAACGGTACATTAGAGTACGGCCTACCGAATGCTCACCTAGTAAAAGCAATCGCTGCTGCGTTCCATTACAAGAACGAAGACGACCCTCAAGCGGTTGAACTTCAAGCAATGTTCGCAGAAAAAGGCTTTGCTGAGACATTAGCGCATTATTCTGAGCTGAATAGTGACTCAGAAGTTGTTAAACTAGCGGAAGAAGCTTATCTAGCATTGAAATGATAAACCATCAAAGTGCCACACCAGTGGCACTTTATTCTTTTAGAGCAACCATGCCCATACATACAACACACGAATCAGAGTTACTTGAAGAACTAGCCGAATCAGCTGATGCTGCGGAGTGCCTGTTGTGCGCCTACGATGTCTTAGAAGACATGCTGGACGCTTTGTTGAAAAGTATCTTCTATAAAGATGACTACGCAGTAAAATTTGTTGTTGACCCTCTCCTCACCACCGATGGCCCTTTAGGGGAAATTCTGGTTCGAACAAAATTATTGTTAGGGTTAGGCGTGATCAGTAAAGAGGTGTATGACGATATTGAAGTTTTCGTTACTCTAAAAGAGTGGGTAAATATTCAAGAAGGTGAGGTGAATTTCTGGGACCAAGATGTCGTTTTTGAACTTAATCGTATCAATGCTATTCAAAAAATGATGCCAATCGACTACGCCCCGGAGTTGGTCGAAGGCATGTCTGATGATATGAAGCGTATGTTTTTAGAGCGCCATTTTCAAAAAGTGCGCTCTACGATAGTGCTAGCGGTTAATGATATACATCAGCAGTTAGCGAAAGAGAATGTGCTGACCTCTTAAGCTATCTCTAGGTAGTGAAAGTAAGCTCGGTGCTATTTATTATCTACTTTTGTCAACCACAGATCACACTGATCGATGAGCTCTTGCAAAAATTGTGTTGGGTTCGCAAGTTTCTCATTTCCTTTTACACTTGTTGTCGTTACCTGCCAAAAACTCAGTGAGACTAGGTTTCTTTTGTATAGGAACTCATTTAACTCTGCTGATGAAAGCGCAAGGGTCTCCCCAAACACATCATATAACTGTTGTATAACTGGCTTTAGCTCTGTGATAGTGCCTTTCAGAAACTGCTCTGAAGTCAGGTTTTCAATGGCTTGGGTATCACTAGAACTGTTTTGTTTACAAAGTGCTCTAATCGACTGGTAGAGTGAGTTTTCCAATCTTTGTACTGAAAGCAGAGCTTTTCCAAGTAGAGATAGTTGTTCATTGCTTAGATTAGTTGTGTCTGTCATTTAAGTCAGTTCCTAATAAATTGAAGTCTGTTTTACCTGAATTTTGAGCTAGCTTGTTCGGGCGTATAGGTGTCTGCATTGAAAATAATATAGTCACCGCTTATCAATTTTTCACATTGAATTTGTCCTTTAAAGCCAATGCTGCACAGTTTTTTTAGCAAGTGTGGCTTGGCGTTATCGTAGACAATATTTAAAAAAGGAAGGTGGTTAGAGTGAACTACGTTATGTAGATTAAACTCTTCTAATGCCTCTGAGAGGTGATCACTGTCAGTCAGTTCGATGACCTCGACAATTTCATTCAACAACATGTCTATTTCCATATTTTTTAGTTGATAGCGATTGTGACATAAAAAAAAAACCACTTCCGATAGAAGAAGTGGTTTTAATTCTACAATCAAGATCTACATCAAATTATAGGTCTTGAATGTTCTCAGCTTCTAGCTCTTGGAAGTAGCGAAGAGTCTTAACTTTTAGCTCTTGTTGAGCTGGCTCATCAGCAACGATGATAGCTTTACGGTGCATCTGTAGAGCGGTAACAGTCCACATGTGGTTTACAGAACCTTCGATAGCCATTTGAAGCGCTTGCGCTTTGTTGTGGCCTAGAGAAAGGATCATTACTTCTTCAGAATCTAGAAGAGTAGCAACACCGATAGTTAGTGCGTATTTAGGAACTTGGTTGATGTCGCCATCGAAGAAACGAGAGTTCGCGATACGAGTGTCTTCAGTCAACGTTTTGATACGAGTGCGTGAAGATAGAGAAGAACCTGGCTCATTGAACGCGATGTGACCGTCGATGCCTACGCCGCCCATGAACAGGTTGATTTTTCCGTATGAACGGATTTTTTCTTCGTATGCTGCACAGTGAGCATCGATGTCTTCAGCTTTGCCGTCTAGCAGGTTGATGTTTTCTGCTTGAATATCAACGTGGTTGAAGAAGTTTTCGTGCATAAATGTGCGGTAAGACTCTGGGTGGTTTGGTTCGATACCAACGTACTCATCCATGTTGAATGTTACAACGTGCTTGAAGCTTACTTCGCCAGCTTTGTAAAGTTCAATTAGCTCAGCGTAAGTAGTTAGAGGTGTGCTACCAGTAGGAAGACCTAGTACAAATGGACGCTCAGCAGTTGGAGCGAATTTGTTGATCGAATCTGCGATATGACGAGCAGCCCATTTACCTACTTTTGCTTTGTTGCTTAATGGAATAAGTCTCATTGATTTTGCCCCTAGAAATTAAATATTATAGTGTTCTGAAACATTAATTCGCATTATAAAATAAGTTGTCAGATTCCGCTATTGTTTTAGGTCAAGTTTTTGCCTTTTTGATCATATCTGTGATTGGAATTCTCAAAATTGCACAATTATTGTATGGATATTTGGTGGCGTTAAACAAGATTAATACGTTTGTCATATATCGTCGGATGGATTTGATTCAGGGGCTGAAGGATCAACAAACTTTATTGGATGAAGGGTAAGGGGGCAATGAAAATACGATCAAAGTATGGTGGCTATGTGGCACTGCCGTACAAAAAATAAGGAAGTTTCGCCGACAGGCGTGAATTATCATTGGGTATATTTAAGAATAGTGATTATTCAAAGGTATCACTATGAATTGTATATAAATATTGGTAAAACTGGACAGGTTGGCTAAACTTATTAATTACGAAGAAGATGCGAGTTTATTTTAAGTTCCCGCTAATCCGAGATGAACCCAAAAAAAGCTCAAAGTGATGAGGTATCACTTTGAGCTGTTTTACTAATCTTCTAACACTAACTCTCTTTCGTATTCTTCCCGAGAAACTTCGCTGCGTTTGCAGCCGTTTAGGGTATGAAAGCGACGGCGTCCACGAGCCAGTTGAATGTACTTCAACCAAACACGCTCTAACTTGGACTTCGCCTTATGAGGGTGAGACAACACTTTGATGAAGTGTTTTTCTTCTGAGTTGCTTGGCGAAAGTTCGCCAGTCTCAAGTGCATGCATAGTGTCACCAAACAAGGTTAGGATTTCCTCTTCTGAAAGAGTAAAATCACCCGACTTAGCAAACCCTCGTGGGAATTTAATGGTGTCATAAAAACGTTTTTTTCCGTGTCGGAATTCGGTCTCAGACATATCAGCCTCAGTAATGTGGTTAGATAGAAATTAGTGTTTATTGCTCACGCGAAAATATTGTTAAAAGGCTAAAATAGGAAACAAAACGTTTTTGCCTTTACGATAAACAATCCTAGATCGGCTAGTTAGCAGATTTATTACAGAGATGTATTTTTGATGGATGTGAAAGTATTTAGAACCTTTCTTGAGGTTGCAAGGGTGCGACATTTTGGGCGCGCAGCTGAAAACTTGTATTTAACACAAGCGGCGGTAAGTGCGCGGATCAAACAGCTTGAAGGCTACTTTGATACTCAGCTCTTCATTCGTGACCGCAATAACATCAAGCTGACCTCTTCTGGTGAGCGTTTGATTGGTTATGCTGAAGTGATGGTATCCACCTTACAACAAGCCAAATTTGAGCTGTCGTTAGAGAGTGGAAAAGCGTTGCAGTTAACACTGGGTGGCACACCGAATATCTGGGATGCGTATCTACAAAACTGCTTAAGTGTGGTGACCGACTCTTTCGGTGGCTACGGCTTTATGGCCGAGGTGATGGGGCGCGAGCAACTGAACCGTAATTTGTTAGAACGAACCTTAGATATGGCTTTCGCTTTTGATCAGATCAAAGCGGAAGAGCTGAACTGTAAAAAAGTCGCTGATTTGGTTTTGGTGTTGGTATCAACGCAGCAAGATGACCTGGAATCTGTATTCCAACATAAATACGTTTATGTCGATTGGGGAACGCGCTTCGGTTCTGAACATGCCGAGCGTCATCCTAAAGTTCCAGCACCTTATCTACGTACCTCAACGGCTCGTATCGCTTTAGATTTTATCTTAGAGAAAGGTGGCAGTGCGTATTTACCTGTTTCTATGGTTGAACCTTTTATCGAGTCGGGTCAATTGCACAAGGTCAAAGGGGTTGAAGACTGGTATCGCCCAATTTACCTGAGCTACCGTAAAAGCAGTACTTCGGTTGATGCTATTATTCAGGTTGAGAAGTTGGTTAATGAAATTGACCCTTCGACTGCCTACACGTTGCAACAAGCCGCTGAACAAACACCAGAGTAACAGCTGTTTCTGTAACCAATATGCTTTGTTGATTAAATAAAAATGGCTCCTAACTAGTTACATAGTTGGGAGCCATTTTTGTTTTTAAACCAGAAATGTACTTCTTTCGGAACTAGAGATCGTTTCTAATTCCATAAATATCGTTTAAGCCTGGTATGTGTAGCCTTTTTTAAAAGCCCTATCACTTCAAAGCACTATTCTTCGAAAATTCTAGAGATTCATTAGATTCTCAATAGACTCTTCAAGAGAGTGTGACAGGTATGAATGGATTTGATTGCCATCCGTTGCGTCAATCTCAATTTTAGAAATCCCCTTACTCGCTTCGTCTTCAAGAAAGCTGAGAGACTGCTCGACTGATTGACTGGTGAGAACCTGCTGGTTTGATAAAACAATACGACACGTGTGAAGAACCATAGCCTTTTCCTTTTTATATTCGACAGGTCTCTGCATCTTAGTGTGCTAAGTACCTATCGTTGACGTTGTGAGAAGAGTTTCTTCTCAAGGTTAAATTTAGTCGAATTGCGTAAAAAGAAAACCCTTTTTTGTGATTTATCTAACCTTCAGTTCCGAAAGTGGCTAGCGACAATGACAGTTCACGGTAAACTTTTAGGTATCGGAGTAAAAATTATGGCAAATGGGAAGAGCACAGCATGTCGAGAAATATTCATCACAACAGTACGTTAACGAGTGAGCAGTGTCATTTAGCTCGATACGCGCGAGATGCTCGCTTTGATGGGATGTTTTTTACGGCGGTAAAAACAACCGGAATTTTTTGTCGTCCGATTTGCCCGGCAAGCCCGCCCAAAGAAGAAAATGTCGAGTATTTTTCTCATCAAGCTCAGGCATTGAAAGCGGGTTATCGCCCTTGTTTACGTTGTCGTCCAGACAGCGCGCCTTTTTCTCCGGCTTGGAAAGGTGTTGAAACGACTTTCTTGCGTGCTTTACAGTTGATTGATCATGGTGCGCTGAACTCAGGGTCAATCGTCGACCTTGCCACTCGATTAGGTATTTCAGACCGCTATTTACGAACCTTATTCGATAATTACATCGGCGTATCACCAAAGCAATATAGCCGTTATAGCCAATTGATGTTTGCCAAGCAGTTACTGCACACCAGTAGCATGAGCATTACCGATGTCGGCTTTGCGAGTGGCTTTAATAGCACGCGCCGCTTCAATGATGCCTTTCAAAAAGAGCTGCAGCTCTCGCCAAGTCAAATCCGAAGAGCTAAGCCAAGTAACAATCTAAGTAATCATATCCAACTCAGTTTCCATGGCCCGTTGGACTGGGATCATTTGCTGGGCTTTTATCGACGACGAATGATCGAAGGCTTAGAAGAGGTGGGCGACGGTTATTACCAACGCACAGTGAACGTGAACGGCTCGAAGGGCTGGTTCAAGGCCACTTTAGCCAAAGAGAGCAGCTTGGATATTGAGTTTGAGTTGGATGATATGAGCCAATTAAGAAGTTTGATCGCCAATATTCGACGTATGTTCGACCTTGATGTTGATATCAGCAAAGTTGAAGATTTCTTTAGCACCATTGATCCCAACTTGGTGGCTAAGAGTGGTATTCGTATCCCTGGTGTGTGGAGTGCTTGGGAAGCCGGAGTAAGAGCGATTCTCGGGCAGCAAGTCTCGGTAACAGCGGCCATTGGTCAGCTTAACTTGTTGGTGCGAGAGCTCTCTGGTTCATATCAGGTTTCTGATTTACAAGAGCAAGCTAATTCACAAGATTGCTCTGACTTACAACAAATAGCTGATGCATCAGAGAAAGCGTATTTCCCAACACCTAAACAAATAGCTGATGCTGATGTGAGCTTTCTAAGAATGCCTGGAAGTCGTAAGGAAACCTTAAAGCGTTTTGCCCAATACATGGTCGACAACGAAGCTGAGCATCCTTCTAAGTGGATTGATCTCAAAGGTATTGGTCCTTGGACGATTCAATATGCGCTGCTGCGCGGGCTCAGTGAACCTAACCACTTGCTAGTAGGCGATTTGGTGGTGAAGAAATTCATCGAGCATCGCCCTACCATTAATGCAGAGAGTGTTTCGCCTTGGGGAAGTTACGCCACGTTCCATTGTTGGAATCAGTCTTAAACGATGTTTCAAGTGGAATAGAGAGACCTCTCTGATATAGAAGCAATGAACAAACATCAGAATTACCAAGCTAGGAGATATCATGACTAACCGTTTTACTTACTACGAGAGCCCTCTGGGCGCCGTGACGTTACAGGCGAACGATGAAGGGCTGCTCGGCCTTTGGTATGAAACTCACACTACCAAACCTGAACAGTTAGGTGTTCAAGATGATAGCTTTCCGATCTTCGCGTTGGCTATCAAACAGCTCAATCGTTATTTTGCTGGTGAAGCAATCCAGTTTTCTGTGCCGATCGCAGCCAAGGGTACTCCATTTCAGCTGTCGGTTTGGCAGGCGCTTACTACCATTCCTTATGGAGAAACATGGAGCTATGCTCAATTGGCCGATGCAATTGGTAACCCTAAAGCGGTGCGTGCAGTGGGTTTGGCAAATGGCAAAAACCCTGTGTCTGTGATTGTGCCGTGTCATCGTGTGATAGGTAAAAATGGAAAGCTGACGGGTTATGCGGGTGGCGTAGAACGTAAACAACGCTTGTTAGTGATTGAGGGAAGAAAACAAACTTAGAAAGCTACTTAGCTAGCGACTTGAAACTCTGTTCTGTCGGTTAAGGTTGAAGGTTTGTACGACTGAGGAGGAATATTAAGAGGCCTCAAGCGTGACTCTGCAATAAAAACGTGACTTTGCAATAAATTCGCCACTTTCTGGAAAATAATGATTTGGTTGCATATTATTTAGCCATGTTTTTTAGGCAAGGATGCCCAAATGAATAACCATCACTTTCTGATAATAGCTTTCACTAGTGTGTTATTGCTGACCGGTTGTTTAACTGATACTAGTCGCCCCTTTGAAGTACCGCAGCTTGTTTTGTTCAAAGGGATGTATGAGAACGCGGACGATAACAGCTATCTACTTTTTGAGTCAGGACAAATGACCTATCAAACAATCGGTAACACGGTCACTAGAACTTATCGTATTGAAAATGATTTGATTAACATTGAGTTGAATTCAGGAAATAGCCGAGTGGATTCTGGGCTGATGATGCGTATTCAACAAGAAGGAGCGGTGTTAACCTGCAACCAGTGTCCAGCAGTGCAGTTAAGCAACGTCTGGACACGTGTTGATACGCCTTTAGTTGATATGCCTTAGACTAGAACATATCACCGTTCAGCCATAGGTGAGCGGCGATACTGACCCCATAACCAATCATGATTACTGGCATCCATTTCAAATGGCCAAAGAAGGTGTACTTACCATGTGCAGCCCCCATTAATGCCACACCAGCGGCACTACCAATAGACAATAAGCTGCCGCCAACGCCCGCGGTTAGGGTGATCAGTAGCCAGTTGCCCATCGACATTTGGGGTTCCATGGATAACACGGCAAACATCACCGGAATGTTATCGACAATAGCCGATAAGATCCCCACCATGACGTTGGCCCAAATTGGATCCCACTGGCTATACATCACGCCCGAAGCTAATTCCAAGTAACCAAGTAGACTCAAGCCACCGACACACATTACCACGCCGTAGAAGAACAAAAGCGTGTCCCATTCGGCATGAGAAACTCTTCGAAATACATCGAACGGCACAACAGAGCCGAGTCGCTTCAGGGCGCCTTCATCGTTATTGGCGATCGCTACCGCCTTTTTCTTGGCGAGTGAGTTGGGCAAAGTCTTGCGTAAGTAATAGCCAAAGAACTGCAGATAGGCGAGCCCCATCATCATGCCCATTACTGGAGGGAAGTGGAGTACGGCATGGAAAGCAACAGCGGTCGCTATTGTCATAATAAACAAGAATACGATGCGCCTCGCACCACGTTTTAATTCAACGTGTTGATGGACTGTGTCGGGCTGAGTGGTGGGTACAAAGTAAGACATGATCAACGCAGGGACGAGGTAATTCATCACCGAAGGAATAAACAAAGGAATGAACTCACTAAAACTCACATAACCAGCCTGCCACACCATGAGCGTTGTGATGTCTCCGAATGGACTGAATGCACCGCCAGCATTGGCGGCTATCACGATATTCACGCAAGCTAGGTTGACGAATTTAGGGTTAGAACCTGCCACTTTAAGAACCACAGCGCACATCAGTAGAGCTGTCGTGAGGTTGTCGGCGATAGGTGAGATAAAGAAGGCCAGAATACCGGTTATCCAGAACAAAGAGCGAAAGTTAAAGCCTTTGCCTACCATCCACGCTTGCAGCGCATCAAACAGTCTCCTCTCTTCCATGGCGCTAATGTATGTCATGGCGACGAGTAGAAAGAGTAATAGCTCGGCATATTCCAGCAGGTTGTGTTCGAGCGCTTGTTTAGCGACTTCAACAAGGTTGTGTTCTTGGTAAGTGAAACCAATGATTATCCAGATCAGGCCTGCAGCAAGCAAAACGGGTTTGGACTTTCGGAGCTTTAGGTATTCTTCCATCATCACCACGATGTAGGCGACAACGAAAATGGTCAGCGACAAGTAGCCAGCGAACGAGCTAGTTAGCTTGAGCGGTTCTCCTAACTGAGAAGTGGCAGCGCCTGCTACCGTGGAAAAAAATAACAAAGAGAGAACAGCAGAAAGCTGGATACCTAACATGGATTACGCTCCGAAGTTAATAAGTTATTAACACGGGTAAAAGCGTAGACCTAAATAACCATGTGCAGTGTGATAGATATCTTAATAATTCAATAGATTATATAGAAAACAGTAGATTGGGTGAAAACGTGAGATCACGATGAAAGATTTCTTTGAGCTTTCTATTCGAAGCCTGATTATTGTGGCGATTATGTGCGTTTTTGGTTGCGGTGTTGAAGCTAGGTTTGTTTAGTTTTGTATGAGAAATATTCTAATTTTTTTAGCGTATACCTCTACTTTAAAATTTGAATCACAGTTTTATATGTTGCTTTGGTTCTTTTATTTAAACCGATGCACTATTTGATTTTGGTCATTAACCTTTTGATCATTAGTTTGCACTATCTATACGTGTTCTGTTCCACATAAACGAGATGTATAGAGGTCCTTATGACTAATCCAACCAAAACCGATCGTAAAGTCACGATCGGCAGCTATATCGCACTCGCGTTCGCGATTGTGTTCTTTTCAGGCTTAATGCAGTCCAATGAATGGTATGGAGTGCTCGATTTTACGACGCTCAACGGTTCATTTGGTAAGGTCGCTTACGATGTGAGTGAGTCGGCTGATGGTATCCAAGCGGCAACGACGTCACTGCGTGGTAAAGGCGGTAGTGGTGCGCGCGACGGTTTCATTTTTGCATTGACACTTATTCCGACCGTGATGTTTGCATTGGGCATGATTAACGTACT
This sequence comes from Vibrio sp. 1F279, assembly GCF_041439815.1. Lineage (NCBI taxonomy): Bacteria > Pseudomonadati > Pseudomonadota > Gammaproteobacteria > Vibrionales > Vibrionaceae > Vibrio > Vibrio sp. 1F279. The sequence goes on from NZ_JBGOOU010000002.1 coordinate 213,489, forward strand.
TGAGCACTACGGTGCACTGGACGCGGCTCGTAAACTACTAACTCCACTACTTCGTCCTTTAATGGGCATTCCAGGTAACTCAGGCTTGGCACTGATTGCTTCTCTGCAAAGTACCGATGCGGGTGCTGCGATGACACGTCAGCTCAAAGATGAAGGGCATTTGACTAAGCGTGAAACCGATGTGTTCACCATGTTCCAGTTTACTGCGGGTGCGGCGATCGTTAACTTTTTCTCTTCAGGTGCGGTGTTGTTCACTCTAACGGCGATGGATGGTTCTTTGGCAGTGACATCGTCAATAGGTCTTGCTGTTGCGGTGATGTTTATCTTCAAGTTTGTTGGTGCGAACTTATTCCGCCTTTACCTCAATATTACTGAAGGTAAAGAAGACAAAACAAAATCAAACAAAGAACAAAAACTGGAAGAGGAAGTAGCATAATGAGCGAAGTTAAAGCAAAGAAACCAATGGTTACTGATATTTTCGTTGAAGGTGCTAAAAAAGGCTGGGTTATCGCGACAACCTCTACAGTACCTAATGTTCTGATGGCGTTTGTGATTATTAAGGCGTTGCAGATTACTGGTGCACTGGATCTGATGGGTAGTGTGTTTGCACCTATCATGGCGGTATTTGGTTTACCGGGCGAAGCGGCAGCAGTATTGATTGGCGCGTGGATGTCGATGGGTGGTGCAGTCGGTGTGGTTATCACGCTATTTGACCAAGGCATTCTGAACGGCAACCATATTGCTATCTTGGCGCCAGCTATCTACTTGATGGGTTCTCAGGTGCAATATATGGGACGCATCATGGGACCAATTGGTACTGAAGGTCGTTATATCCCTGTGATGATCGCGATTTCAGTATTGAATGCGTTTGGTGCTATGTTTTTGATGAACATTATTTTGTAACGTGGCTTTGAACGGTTAGCTACTATTTGAACGGTTAGCTACTAATAGCTTTTCGACGTTGAAAAAAGAAACCCCGTTTGGTTTTCACCAAACGGGGTTTATTCTTTTTCGTAGCCATCCTGCTACTGACGTTGTTACTTATTTTTTAATAAGGTCACGTATGCTCCTTGCATCGTTCCTTGATTTGGCTAAATCCTTTAACCTATCCAATCCATCGCCTTCCTAGCGGTGTCCATGCTAACTCATCATCCTGACAAGTGACTCTATCCTAGAGTAAAACTTCCTTGCTGATCACTCATCCTAAGCCATCAAATCTTCATCCTGAAGATACCTAATCCGTTAGGCTTTTCCTGTTCCTGCCAACTCCCTGTCGACATGAGTATTAAACACTTTGGAGGCTTTATTCGCAATTAGCCTTAGGAAATAAATATCCTCGTTAACTAAAATAAATATGCGTGGATTCATATAAAACAAGGGGTTGGGTTTGTAATTTTACTTTTTTCTGCGAAGCTTGACTGTGATCTCTTACGTTCGGTGTGAGAGATCTCTTACAAATTTTCGGGCGCGAATATCATTCGTTGTCGAACTCATCCGTCGATAGGTGAGCGAAATACGCTCAACAAACTCAAAGTAATAGGAAAATATAATGGTTACAGCACTTTACGCAGCCTTGCTGACGGTCGTAATGATTTGGTTGGCGATAGAAGTCATTAAGCAAAGACGAATCAATCTGGTTGCTCATGCAGATGGCGGTGTTGAGTCGCTACAGATAGCACGTTCCGCACAAAGTAATGCAATGGATTACATCCCAATTACGGTTATTTTGATGGGCTTTTTGGAGATGAATGGTGCCAGTGTGTGGCTTATTCATGCCATTGGTGTTGCATTTATTCTGGGGCGTGTGATTCATGCAAAAGGTATTCTGGCAAAAAACTTAAAGGGTAGAAAAGTGGGCATGGTGTTGACGCTTATCTGCATGATCTCTTTGATTGTCCTAAACTTAGCTTACCTACCTTTTGATAAAATGTTCTAGGGAGCATTATGGCATTGCGCCTTCCTCCTGCTTGGGCGATTGTCCTTGCAGGTCTCATACTGAACGTCATGGCTATTGTCATGTCGAGCTTGGTGCTCGACAAGATTGAAGCGGAAAAATCGGAATACAACGATCGTAAATACGGCAATGTGTACTCTATACAATTGGCCTGGAATACGATCGAAACCTTAGAGCGCAAGCGTGAAGCCATTCTGATCCACCTAGATAAACCCTCAACAGAAACCGCTCAACCTGCCACCATCCTCGATGAAGCGCTGCGCGGCCAACTCCGGAGTTGGGTGAGTGAGGAGGTGCCAGCCATCTCGTTGGCTAATTTACCCAAGCTTATGATGCTGATAAACAGTGCTCAAGAAGCCCAACGAGCACGAATTGATGACTACTATTTGGATAATCTGACCTTGGTTGAATTAATCCAAAGGCTCGATGAAAAAATGGCTTTCTACAAGAATATCGCCCTGTTTCTTCAGGTGTTTGGTTTAGCACTTATCTTAGCTCGCGACCTCGCTAGAAGGCCTTAGTATTTATCTATTTACTTACTTACTTACTTACTTACTTACTTACTTACTTACTTACTTACTTACTTACTTAC